>DASURS010000268.1:0-2668 GCA_036279935.1 Pyrinomonadaceae bacterium | reverse complement strand
GATTATTTCACCCGTACTATTTATGGTCAACAAAAGAAGCGGGCGAGAGGGTTAGATCTCTCGCCCGCACAACCGTTTCGATTCCTGTTTTCGAACTTAGGTTGTTAACCCACTACCGGTTTGACGACCGCGAAAATCACCAGCAAGGCGAAAAGCACCAGCGACTCGATCAGCGCGAGGCCGAGAATCATCATCGTCTGGATACGGCCGGCAGCGCCGGGGTTGCGGGCTGCGCCTTCGCAGGCCGCCGCGCCGATGCGCGACTGTCCGAGAGCACCGCCGAGCACGGCGATGGCGAACCCGATACCAGCGGCGATCGCGCGGTACTTGTTCACGGAGCTCGCATTGTCAGCGGCGCCGGTGGCTTCGGCTTGCGCAAACGCAGTCATCGCACTCATGAGAATGCCGGCGACGACGAACAGGAGCATTCTGAATCTGCCCATAGTTCCTCCTTCAATCTTGTTTTCAGATTGCTGTTGGACCACAGCGCCGAACACACGAGGCGTTTATTATTTCGCCTGCATCCGGTATCCACCGCCCCTCTTACAACGGCGCTCCTGCGATACAGACACGACCTGCTTCAAAACTCGAAGCTATGACTTGCCTGGTGCGTGCGGAAGTGTGGCTCGAAAGCAATCTGTCTGACTTGCGCGGCAACGTGTGCGGGCGCGTTTGCCCAACCGCTCACCGCGCGCTGGATAAAGCCGATCAAGTCAAGACTGGCGCAATTATGTCTATTTCCTCGTCATCGTCGTGAGCGTGCTCGCCGTGCCCGTGCGGCGCGTGCGACACCTCGCTGATGTAGAGCTGCGACAGTAGTATGAAAACGAACGTCTGAATCAGAGCCACGAACACGCTCAAGGGCATCAATAGTATCGGCGCAAACCATGTCCATGGCGGCGCCAAACCCGACAACGTCGCCATCACCTGCTCGTCGGCGAACAAGTTGCCGAACAGACGAATGCCGAGCGAGAACGGACGAATCAGGTTACTGATCAACTCGATCGGGAAGATCAGCCACGCGATCCACCAGACTGGTCCGCCAAGGTGCTTCAAATGCATGAGCAACCCGTTCTCGCTGATGCCGATGTAGTTGTAATAAAGAAACGAGCTCAACCCGAGCGCGAACGTGACACTCGTCGCCGCCGTCGGACTCATGAATAACGGGAACAGTCCCATCAGGTTCGAGACGAGAATCAAGGTCGCGAACGTCATCACCACCGGGAAGTACTTCAAACCGTGTGGACCGATGATGTCTTCGATCATGCTGCGCACGGAGAGCACGCTGACTTCGAGCGTCTGCTGGCCGCCGCCCGGTTCGGATTCCGAGAGCTTCCCTTTCAGGATCCAGATGATCACGACGCTCAGGATGCACGCGATAAAGAACATGACCGTGTACCACGGTATCGCGTTCTCGGCTGTGTAAGGTCCAAAAGCGGCCTCGGGCGTCGTGCCGAAAAAGCCCAGCACTCTGTCCCAGACCGGCTTCGTGTAATTCAGCTCGAACCGCAGTGCTGCCTCGCCGAACCAGTGATTCACAAGCTCGACAATGATCGGTGTGTGATGGGCCGCCTCTTCCCCGTGCTCGGCCGTTTCATGGGCGGCTTCTTCCAACCAAAACATCAACTGATTTCCTCTCGATGGATGATTGCGAAATAAAACTCTCTGACAGCTTCAACGAATATTGCGACGACGAAACTCGACATGCCTGCCAGCACGGCAGGCAACGAAACCAGGTCGAGCTTATTGAGCGAAAACACCAGCGCCGCTATCACGACGTAACGCAGCACGAACTGCATCAATCGCAACTTCTGCTTCCCGCCGCCGATGGACAACTCGATCGCCGCCCCGGCGGAGTTTTTCAGCCAGCGATGACTGAACAACGCCAGCAGTCCGCCCACCAGCACGCCGGTCGTCACTCGCCATGGCCCAATCACGGCGGACACAGCGACGGCGACGCCGCTGGCTATCGCCATCGTCCGGAAAACACGCAGATTGAGGGCATTACTTGGAGAATCGGCCATTTGCAAAGCCGCCGATTTTAATTTAATACGTCTTAGAACTCAAACGGACAAACTCGAACAGACCCGCCGCTGACCCGAGCACAATGCCGCCGATCAGGCACCACGGCTGCGTTCCCAGCCACTTGTCGAGGAACCAGCCCAGGCCCGTGAACCCCGCGACCGTGACGAAGAGCGTGAAGCCGGCCGCGTAAGCGAAGCCGCTTTTGACGTTCTCTTCCGGATCCTGTTTCGATGGCTTCGAGGGCTCTGTCCCTTCAGGCATGGTTCGGCCTCGCGCAGAAAGTTTTCGAACTAAGGCCGAGACCTCTGAGGAAGATATTTCTCCCGCAAAGGCGCCAAGGCGCAAAGAAAAGTCCTTTATAAACGCGGTAACGCTTAGCGCCTTTGCGCCTTTGCGGGAGAAGTCTTTTTAAAACGCGGTGGCGCCTCACCAACTCTCCCGAGTCAGAAAGTTTTTAGGTACTTCGTAAAGCATTGCGCGTCGCGAGTGGCGCATCGAGTCGTGAATGAAGCAGACGTGAGTACACCAGCACGATTTGCCGCCGTCGATCGCCGCAAGCTCCGTTTCCCGAGCATGGGCGGACCAGAGCGCGCCGAAGTCGTAATCGAAATCGCCGAGCGTCGCAAACTTCTCGCGCAACTCG
>DASURS010000267.1:0-8349 GCA_036279935.1 Pyrinomonadaceae bacterium | reverse complement strand
GTTGTTCGGCGGCGTAAAACCCGAGCGGTGTCGTCAAATGCTGGATTCTATTTTTGACGACCTCATGAAGTTGAAGAATACAAAAAGCTCGCAGAATAGTTCTAAACGACCGTCTCCTGACGAGTTATTACAAAAAGTAATCCAAGCCGCGGCTTCCTTCGACCGCAAACTCGCCCGCAATTACATAAACAGGTACACCGGAGAAGCGTCCGCACAAAAAGGTGAACCGGCAACGCCGGGACAGTCTTTATCTCAGCAAGCGGACTTAAATATGTTGCTCGCGTTGCAGTTGATTGAAACCGACCCGGTTCTCGCTGTTCGGGTCGCGAAGAATGCTGTAGCGGTGGCGATAACGACGAGGACGTTAGAGTTTCTGGGAACACTGAGAAAGAAGGACGCCGGTTCAGCTAATGCCTTTTTCCCCACCGCGTTAGAGAGCGTTATAGCAAGGCGGGGAACCGACATCAACGAGTTGCTGCTGCTGTACACTTATGTTTTTTCACCGACACGAGTCCTTTGGCTGAACTCCCAGGGAATCGTGGTGCGACAGTTACCGGGATATCAGCGCGTGGCGCAGGACTATCCGATAGATCCCAGACTAGCCCAACAGTTCCTACAAGCTTCCGCGCAGATATTGCTCGTCGACCCACAAAACAGGCAGGGAAATCTTAGCGCCGACACCGGAGCGATGGGCGATCTTTACTTCATCAATCTAATCAAGCCGCAGGTCGCCACATACACGCCGAAACTACTTCGCGCCTTATCGCAGCAGGCTGATCTGCTTGTGAGCTACTTACAGCCAGAACAGTATTCGCGTTTACAGTCTGACGTTGAGCACTTGAGCAGAGCACAAAACGGCGCCGGCGAGCGCATGGCAAATGGCGCGTCGGAGATCGAATCTTTATTGAGCCGGGCCGAGGCGATGTCTCCCTCTCCAAAGAGAGATTACCTTTATTATACGGCGGCTATCACCGCCGTCCGTAAGAAACAATACGATGCAGCGTTAGACATCGTCGAGCACGTGTCTGCGGAGTCTCGCACCAAAGTCAAAGATTTTATCGGCTTCAGTATCGCCCAACAGTACGTCTCAGATCGCCAATTCGAGAAGGCCCAGGAGTGGGCAGAACATGACGCCGACCTGGCGAGGCGAGCGTACTTATTCGCCATGATAGCCAGCGCTCTGCTGGACGATGACGGCAAAGATTATGGGCGTGTAACAACGCTCCTTAACGAAGTCGAAAAACTGGCGTCGAAACTTGATGTCACACGAGAAAGAATTTCGCTGCTCTTCCACGCGGCAGAAATCTACTCGCGTTTTGACATCCCCCGTGCGTCCGAAGTTCTAAGACTGGCTTTCAAGGCGGCGAACGGCAGCGAAGGATTTACGGGCGACGGTAAAGTAAGTCGACAACTTGAGGTCGGCGATTTCGGCTTCTTTTATGAAATGTTCAACGACAACGTCAGCCTGTCCCGGACTCTCAGCCGTTTGGTGTTCACTGATTTCTACGGAACGCTATCAACGGTCCGCGAACTTCAAAATCGCGTTTTCCGACTAAGGGCTGTGATCTCACTTTGCGGTGGAGTGTTGAGGGAGAGTCCGAATCGCCGCGGCGAAAGTAGAGCCGTGTCGCGGGAAGTACTTTGAAGCGGGGAAGCCCTTCTCAAATTCTTTCGAGCTCACCGCGCATCAATCGTGTTTCAGCAATTCGGACACGAGTGATTTTGTGATCTCGTGGCGGCGTAGCATCTGCTCGAACCGCGGATCGTCTTTCAGGGTGTTGAGCGCGCGGTTGTAGCGCAGGTCGTGACGGCGCACGTGCAAGGTCTCAATCGCTTTCTCCAGCCAGACGAAGGCTTCGTCCTTGTCGCCGATCACCGCGTACGTCGAACCGATCAGAAACGGAAGCTCCAGGAAAGTCTCGTCACTCGTGATTTTACGCTTTGCTTCCGCGAGTAATCGCCTCGCCTCGTCCTGACGACCCGAGCGCGCATAAACCAGCGCGAGACCCAGTTTCCCCAGTAATCGAAAGCCCGGCTGTTCGGTCAGCTTCGTGTACTCCGCGACGGCCTCGTCGTGTAGCCCTTTCCACTCATAGGCTTCCCCGAGGTTGAAGCGTGCGACTCCGAATTGCGGATCGACCTCGAGCGCCAGCTTGCTGTATTTGATCGCCTCGTCGTACTGGCGGGAGTGTAGGAAACATGCTCCAAGCATTGTGTTGACGGGAAGTGAAATCGGATCGAGCTCCTGCGCACGACTCATTTCCCGAATCGCATCGTCGAGCTGCAATCTGCTCAGCAAGCTGTACGCGTACCTGTTGTGCGCCATCGCGGAGTTCGGATTGAGCTCAATGGCGCGCTGGTACGACTCCGCGGCCGCGCCAGCATCGTTTTGGTAAGTCTTGAGGATGCCCATCGCCGCGTAGGCTTCGGCTAACGTGTCGTCGAGTTGACGAGCCCTGACAACTGCGTCCTCCGCCCTCCTCAAAACCTCCTCCGACGGCAGAACGTTAGCCTCGTAAAAGATCGTCAGGCAGTACGTGTCGGCCAGCATGGCATACGCTAACGCGTAGTTCGGATCTGCTTCGGTCGCCTTCTGGAAATACTCGATCGCCTTCGTGAGTGCTTCCTTTGTTCGCTTGTTCCAGAAGTAGAGGCCCATTGTGTAATCGCTGTAAGCCTCTGCGTTCTCGGTGAAGTGTTTGTTCAGTTCGGCTTGCTTACCCTTCGCGAGTTGGAGTTGAAGCACGCCGGCCAGCTTCTCCGAGATCGAATCCTGCAGCGTGAAGATATCGGTGAACCTTTCGTCGAACTTGCCCGACCAGAGCGCCTTTCCGTCGCGCGTGCTCAACAGCATGACGGTCACGCGCACTCTGTCGCCGACGTGCTGGATCGTGCCGTCCAGGACGGTGTCGACGCCGAGCTCAGTGCCGGCTGACCGCGAGTCAAACTCACGGCCGGCGTATTTGATGACGGAACTCGTCGGCCTCACGTTGAACTGCTCGAAGTTACTGAGCTTGACGATCAGAGCGTCGGCCATGCCGAGGCCCAGGAATTCATCGTTGCCGTTGGTCGCGAGTGACTTGAGCGGCAGCACGGCCAACGAACGAACTCGTTGCTCGGAGGCGAGGATCGAGGCGCCTTCCGTCGCGCGTGTCTTTGTTCGCCATAGATAAACTGCCGCGATAGCGACAGCGATCGTCGTCAGCAGCAACAAGATCGCGCCGCTCGACAACATCAAGCTACGGTCAAGGCGAGGCGGGTGTGTGTCTGAACGTGGCAGGGGCGCATCTGCTGGAGGTTCATCCGGCGAGTGCTCCTCTAGAACGGCAGCGTGGTCCGGCGTGCCATTACCATTTACTTCGATCACCTTTACAGGCGCGACGAACCGGTAGCCAAGCTTCGGGACCGTCTGGATAAACTGCTGCTCGCCGCCCTCGCTAAGCGCTTTCCTCAACAACGAGATGTTCTGCGTGAGGCTGCTCTCCTCAACAAAGCTGTCCGGCCAGAGCCTCGTCATCAGCTCGTTCTTTTGTAAGACGTGACCGCTGTGCTCGATCAAGACCAGCAGCGTCTCAAAGACTTTCGGGCCGAGGGGAACGATCTCCTGACGGTGGAGCAGGCGGTGTTCGGAGACGTCAAGCCGGAATGGGCCGAATTCGTATAAGGTTCCTGCCTTCTCATTCATAAGTTTTTCGGGACGTGAGAACTTTATCAGGTTTTCATTAGAGCACTTTTAGGACATTTAGAGTTGCTTCGCGTCACAGTTCACGGCGCGAGCGGCAGGGCCAGGGCGGTCATGCAGAACTCCAGCGCGGCCCGACCCGCTCGACGTGATCTGTCTCCCCCGACGGTTAACCGAAACAGCAATTCTTTTCTCACTAACAGTTAAGGAGGCAATATGAGAAGGAAATCTTTCGCCGCCGCTCTCTCACTGATCTTTTTGCTCTCGCCCGTGCTCACCTCAATCGCGAACGCGCACTGGGAGTTTCACGATGTGAACGGCAAGTATCTCTTTGGCTACACGGGAGTCGAAAGCGCGTACGAATACGAGAACGAGGTGAAGAGCAACGGGATTAAGACGAACGTGACGACGGTCTCCACAGAGTGGACGACGAACCTCGCCGGCGACTTCAACCTGCACAACGGGGCAGGGAATAAAGTCGCCATTTTTTTGGATAACGTTCTGTTCCAGAGTGACACACCGGCATGGTACCTGCGGCCCGACTACAAGTACGTCTTCGACTACTGGTACAACATCAACAAAGTGTATCTGACGTCTGACCGCGTAGCCTTCCTGATCATCAACAGCGAGGCGAACAACAGGCGACTCACTAATACCGCCCTCGACACGGCGACGGCTTACGTCAAGTCGAAGTTACCTTCGCTACCGACAGTCGTCGGATACGGCTTCGGCGACGGCGCTGTCGACATCTCCAACCAGGCACTGCCGGCGCAGCCGGATGGCTTCGCGTTCTGGCGCTATGCCGTTCTGCATCCTGAAACCGCGGGCAGCCAGTTTCAACAAAGGCTCGCCTACTTCAAGTCGCACATTGACACGACGCGACAACGCCTGATCATCGTTTTCGACGCGCATTTTGCGCCGTACCACTTGTCTGCCGGAATCACGCAGGACCTGCTGGGACCAATGGCTGTGCGCTACGCTAACATTGCGCTGAGCGAGCCGTTGGTCGTCGGCATGATCGGGTTCACCTGGCAAGGTTTCGGCGACACGCTCGGCTTACGCGACGTCGCTCAGGGAGTACGCGACTATAACCGGCAGGCGAGCTGCATGCTTCTAACCTGTCCTTAACCTTTGATCGCTGCTCGCCCGTTGCGAGTGTTGACGAGATAACGGAGCGCCGTCACAACGATCGTGGCGGCGCTCTCTATTTTTTAGACGCGCTTTGATTTACCGCAGAGCATCGCAGAGAAGATTTTTAAAGTAGGTTCACTACCTCAATGGAAGGTAATCGGCGTCAGCGCTTTAAGCGCCACAACAGTGCAATTTTCTTGTCCTTGCTTCTTGTTGCCAGGAGCCGGCCGTCAGTTGGGCTGAAAATCGCCGGCAAACGCGCGCCTTTGAGGACGGTGACAAGCGATACAGTGCTCGCGTCCCAGAGCTTGATCGGTTCTATCTCTTTAAAAAGCGTCTCGCCATTAGCGCTGAATCTTATTGGTTCACAACCGTCGCTTCCGCACATGGTCCATGGCCAGCAGTTGGGATATGGCAGACGTCCGTTTTCGCGGCCGGTCGTTGCATCAATTATGCGCGTATGGAAAGTTAAACCTACTATTGCCATCGTCTTTCCATCAGGGCTCCAGATGATGTCATCGACACCTTCGGGAACCTGGAAGACCGATAACTCCTCTCCGCTGTGAACCTTTTGAACACGCAAATAACTCTGGCGATGACGAGATTTCTGGTCAACGTCGGTGCTGAGGGTCAAAACGTTTTGCCCATCGGGGCTAAAGGAAACTGGACCGGCTTTCCCCGCGATCGAACTGAGCAATCGGCCGGTAGCGGTTTCATGTATGTTTGCATTGCCGCTGATCAGAAAACGTTTGTCGAGACTGAGTACGGGCACACCTCCGCTGGGATAAGTAAAGCCGGGAATTTGCGTGTTGGGCGGATAGGTATCGAGGAGTTTTCCGGTGGCCGTGTCCCAAACGTGAGCTGGTTGATCGCCGGAAGCCGTAAGAATCCTCTGCCCGTCCGCGACGAAGGAAACACTGTATGGCTGATCGTCAGCGAGTGCGGCGTCTATTGTGCGCACTGGCTGTTTTGAAAAGACATCCCAAATCTGTAGCTTCGAGTCGTCGTCAACCGTTAAAAACGTATCGGCCTTCGGGCTCCACTCCAGGAAATAAACGTATTCGACTCTATGGCTGATAATCGGCCGCTGACCATGAGGCACTTCCCACACCGCCAGTTCCCAGTGCTTTTTGTTGCGATAAGATATCGCCAACAGGCGATCGTCACTGCTCCACCTTATCTTGTGTACGTCTGAGCCGTGGTCCATGGCGATTGTCGTTAGAGACTCTCCAGTGGCGGTGCGCCAAAGCCGGACCGTTCCATCGTCACCGCTGGTCGCTACCATCTCACCGCTATGACTGAATTGAATTTGCTGAATGCTCTTCGTGTGTCCGCGCAGAACAGCGGTCACTTCCGCTGAACGGTCCGCAGGGGATTGGGCCAGGAGTTGATTCCCAGTTATGACGAGCAGCAGTGTGAGTGCGAAGATTTTCGAAAGATGCAAGGTTCTAACCTCCCAAACGAGAGGTTAAAACCATCAGGCAGGGTCTGGACCCGCGTTATAGACAGTTGTTTGACTGTCCTACGCAGGCAGCCAATGCGGGTTGTCGGCACGATAAACGACCGACGAAAGCATTAGCGCCCGCGCCGTGGACGAAACGAGCGGACGTTACTCGCCCGTGCCGCAACAAACGACGAGCTGCCCATGTGAGCCACTGAAGTACGCAAACCTCCAAATCGTTCCGGCACAATTCGCGTTACCGGCTGGCCAGTCAGTCGCTCAATCGCGCGCATGGACGATTCATCGACCGGCGCAACGATCGTGATGGCTTTACCAGAGTTGCCTGCTCGTCCCGTACGGCCTACACGGTGGACGTAATCTTCAGGTGCACTTGGCACGTCGTAGTTAATGACATGCGAGATAGCGTCGACGTCCAATCCACGCGCCGCGATGTCAGTCGCAACCAGCACGCGCGCTTTGCCATTGCGGAATTCGCGCAACGCGGTTTCGCGCTGTGGCTGGCTGCGGTCGGCGTGGATGCGGTTCACGCTGTGATTGCGTGCTTTCAGAATGTGCGAGATGCGCTCGGCGCCTCGGCGAGTGCGCGTAAAAACGAGCACGCGGTTGAGCGAGTCTTGTCCGCTCTCTCGTTCAAGCAGGTCAAGCAGCAGGGCCGTTTTGTTTTCCGGCGCAACTGAGTAAGCGGTCTGTTCGATCCTCTGCGCTGCGCGACCGCGAGTATTCACCTCAACCAGCTTGGGTTGGATCATTGTCGAGCGAGCCAGACTCTCGATACTTGGAGACATCGTGGCTGAGAACAAGAGCGTTTGTCTTTTAGCCGGCAACATCAGCAACACTCGCCGGATTGCAGGCAGGAAACCCATGTCCAGCATGCGATCTGCTTCGTCGAGAACAAGCACTTCGACAGTCGATAGATTGATGGCGCGCCGTTCTGTAAGGTCGAGCAAACGTCCCGGTGTAGCGATGACGACCGTTGCTCCGCGACGTAGCTCTGCGATTTGCGATCGGATATTCGCGCCGCCGATAGCCACAACGCTACGATTGCCCTTTACCTGGTTAAGGTCGGCGTAGCTCTCCTGAATTTGCAGCGCCAACTCGCGCGTCGGCGCAAGTATCAGGACGCGAACTCCGGGCCGCGTTCGTTCCCCTAAGTTCTGAATGATGGGGAGGAGAAAAGCGGCCGTTTTGCCACTGCCGGTTTCAGCACAGCCGATCAAATCGTGGCCACTGAGAATGACGGGAATTGCTTTCGACTGGATCGGTGTGGCAGTCGTGTAATTGAGGGACTCACAAGCTCGCAATTGTGCGGCGGTCAATCCCAGTTGAGAAAAATTCATAGATTCCTTTGGTTGTGCGAGGGGCTCAACGGTGAGCTTGTCGCGGGTTGTGAGTTGGCAGATGTCGATCTTCGCGATGAGTCAATCACCGCGAAGACCGACAATACTGCGTCTACCAGCGCGGTTCGGGCCGGCGTTTGCTGTCGCGGTTGCCGCCGAAGCCACCACGATTGCCGCCGAAGCCGCCTCCGCCGCCGCTTCGATTTTCGCGCGGTCTGGCTTCATTGACTTTCAGCGAGCGGCCGCTGTGCTCCTTGCCGTTGAACTGATCGATAGCTGAATTCGCTTCTTCCTGGGACGACATTTCGACGAAGGCGAACCCTCTCGAGCGTCCGGTGTCGCGGTCTTCCACGACGTTCGCCGATTCAACCGTGCCGGCCTGGCCGAATAACTGCTTCAGATCTGCACTGGTCGTTTGGAAAGCGAGGTTTCCAACATAGAGTTTTGTTGACATTAAGATATACCTTTCCCATTCGGGGATGAAAAGAAGCTTGCGAATCGGATGGGCTTCGGCGAAACGGTAGCGAGCGAAGGACCAGGTTCGAATGCTCTACGAGCGGCTTCGGGGTCTGTAACAAGCCTGCTCTCGAACTATCCAAACGCCGGCGCTGATCATTTTGTGCGCGGGGCGCATCACCGTCGATGCGCGAGAGAAGGATTAACTGGAGGCTATGATGCCTCAGAGCCTGAATAGTTGCAAGCCCGTGGTCCTGTTTCTCTCTCGGTTGGACTGATCT
>DASURS010000266.1:0-6316 GCA_036279935.1 Pyrinomonadaceae bacterium | reverse complement strand
TGTTCTTCTTCGCGAAGTAGTCGAGACTCAACGCGCGCGGCGCGCGGCCACTCGCGTTCAGTCCCTTCAACTCTTTTGTTTTGGACCAGTAGACGAGGGCGAACATGTCGCCGCCGAGACCCGTCATCATCGGTTCGGTGACGTTGAGAACGGCAGCCATGGCGATTGCCGCGTCGACAGCGTTACCGCCGCGCTTCAGGACTTCGAGTCCCGTCAGCGATGCGAGCGGCTGGCTCGACGCGACCATTCCGTTTTGCGCGCGAACGACTGATCGACTCACTGTCTGCGCGAAGAGATCCGCGGCCAGGGCATGGCTGCAAACGGCCATGCCACAGAGCCAAACACAGATGACACGGATCCGGGAAGGAAATCGTTTCAGTTCATGAAGTCCTGGAGATCTTTTGCGAACCACTCCGGTCGCTCCCAGTGCATTGCATGTCCGGTGTCTTCATAGATCTTTAACCGGGCATTTGGCAAGGCCGCGAGGAGCTTGTCCTGTTCGGAGCGCGGGAAAACCGTCTCTTTGTCGCCCCAGAGAATCAGCGTCGGCACCTTGATCTTTGCCAGTTCGACCTGGGCCTTAGGTGACAACATCTCGCTCATGACTTCGCGCCACACGCGCGCCGGGATCGCCATGCTTTCCTTCACGACTGCCTGCACAAATGGATCCGGCAGCGGTTGGAAGGCCATGCCGACCTGGAAGTCGCGCACGAACTTCTCCGGGACCGGATCTTTCAGCGCGTTGACCTCGCGCTGGAGATCCGTCACGACGTTGTTGCGCACCGTCGTCGCCGAACCGGAGAGCACGAGCCGTTTGACGCGCTCGGGCGCGGCGACCGCGACGTGTTGGGCCACGAAGCTGCCCATCGAGTGCCCCACGATGGTCGCGCGATCGATGCCCATCACATCCATGAACGCCAGCACGTCGCCGGCGAACTGCTGAAACGCGTAAGCGCCGCTGGGACGGTCTGACTCGCCGTGTCCACGTTGGTCCAGAACGTAAACGCGATACTTGCGATCGAGTAACGGCAACACCGGGCTGTACGACAGCCACGAATCCGTGTAGCCGTGCAACAGAATGACAGGCTCGCCTGACGCGTCGCCCTGGTAGGCATAACGCAATCGCACGCCGGTCCGCAGTGTGACGTTCGAGAACCGCACGTCAGACGCGGGACGATAAAGGGCGCCGGTTGCCGGCACGGGCTTCGGCTGCGCGCCCATCAATCCATCCACGGTCAGCTTGGTATCCGCCGCCTGCCAGGCGCGCTCGAACTCCTGTTGGACCATCTGCGCGGAAGAGTCTTTACCTTGCTTGCGCAAACTCTCCGCGAGACCAAACAGCGCGCGGCCATTGCGCGGACGTCTCTCGATCTCGGCGCGGAACACGCTTTCGGCAGTGGCGTAATCGCCGCTGGCCAGCAACGCGCCGCCGAGGAACTCGCGAACGGGCAGATCCCAGTCTGAGGGTTCGTTATAACTCGTTGCGTCCTCGGCGGCGACGGCCTTGTTTAGCAGGGCAAAGGCCGCTTGCTTGTCTCCACGCGCGTACGCGATTTTTCCCGCGAGCGCGAGATCGGCAACTTTCAAAATATTCACTGCGACGTTGTTTCCGAGCTGCGCATCGGCAGGCAGCGACTTCTCGATCGCCTGCAATGCAACCAACTCCGCGTCAGCTTTCGCCGCGTCGTTTCTTGACGCGAATGCACTGCCGCGCGCGAAGTGCCAGATCGCCGTCGTGATCTTCAACTCCGGTTCCGGTTGCGGCTCGTTCAGCACTTCATCCCAACGCCCGAACCGCGTGAGCGCGACTTTCGAATACGGCATGAACATCTCGAGCATCGGCATCGCTTTCACGTGCGGCTTGATGTTCGCTTCGAGCTCACGCGCGGCTTTGATCGAATCGCTGTAGCGTCCCTTCATGGCGCTTGCTGCCGCCAGGAAGTGGATGTTGTGGTTGTAGTACATCATCGTGTAGAGGCCCTGCGCGCCGGTCTTCGTGATGTACTCGCGGTCAGCGGCAATGGCGTCTACGTTTACCTGGGCAGCTTCCTGGTAATTACCCGTGCGGATGTAGATGTGCGACGGCATGTGGACCAGGTGTCCGGCCTTCGGCGCGAGATTGCCAAGACGGGCTGCGCTCGGCAGCGCGCGTTCCGCATTGTTGGAGGCTTCAACGGCGTGAATGTAATAGTGGTTCGCGCCCGTGTGATTTGGATTGCGGCGCAGCACGCCTTCGAGCACCGAAACGATTTCGAGAGTTTCAGGCGCGGGATTGCCGTCGCGGCTCCAGAGTTTCCACGGCCGCAGGTTCATCATGCTTTCGGCGTACAGAGTGGCGGCGTCCAAATCGTCCGGATACCGCTTCGCCAGCGCGCCCATCGCGTTCTTGTAATCGACCGCGAGCTTGTTTTTATCGACTTGCAGATCAGCCGAATAACGTTTCGACAGCGCGTCGATGTAGCCGCGCTCAGGCTCGGACGCTTTCGGCGCCAACTCGATGGCTTTTTGCAGTTGCGAATAGGCTTCGACGAGCGCCGGGCCGTCGGCCTGCACGTTGTAATTCGAACCGAGCGCGAGCGCCGCGCCCCAGTAAGCCATCGCGAGCTGCGGATCGAGCTTCGCAGCCTGTTTGAACGAGCGAACGGCCTCTTCATGGTTGAAGGCGTAAAGGTACGCCAGTCCCTGATTGAAAAACTTTTGCGCCTCGGCGTTGGTTGTCGAGACAGGGTGGTTGATATCACCCAGTCCGGGCGTTAACGCAACGGGTGGAGGCTCTTTGGCTGGTGCGTGACCGTGTTGGGAAAAAGCTGTGACCGGTAAAAGCAGCAGGATCACAAGAAACAGATGCTTCATTGAACTCTCCTAAAGCCAGATCTACCAATCCGGCATTGACTGTTGACAGACTCTACAACTCGTAACGCGAAAAATGGGCCGCACAGGGGTCATTTGCGGCATTTTTCGCAAACATTCTCCTTTGTGTTTTCTGCCCCTTCTCTTTGTGCCTTTTTGTGGCTACGGTTTCCAGTCTTTCGGCGCTTCGGGCCAGACTTTATCCGGACTGACTGGGTTTGCCTGATCGCGTCCGAGACGATCGGGACGAATTTCGGCAACGATGAAGTTCTCGGGCGGCACGGGCGCGCCTGCGAGACGTCGCAGCAGCGCGAGCTGTCCGGCGTGCGTCATTGCGTCCGAGAATGGTCCTTGAAGCAGACGCTCTTCGGTCATGCCGTCGAGTAATTCGTCGCCGTTGCGGAGGTGTTGGGCCAGCGTGCCGAGCATCTCGTGAAAGCGCACGATCTCTTCATCGAAGGATGATAACGCTTCGGGCCAGTAATGACCGCCGATGAAGTGCGTGCGAGCGTAACCGAGCACGCTGGTCATGTGGCGCACGAGCTCAGCCGGCGTGCGCACGCCCTCCGCCATCAAAAACGAGCCGAAGTCATCAGGCGCGTCACGCAAAGCTTTCTGAGTGCGATATGCGAGCGCCGCCAGGAAGTGGCCCAGCAAAGCCCTTTTGTCTTCAGTAGACATTTCTATCGTTTCTTATCAATCGAACTCGATGCGCTGTGACGACTGATCCGATCCGACGCGGCCTGCTTCGATCTCGGCCCGGAAGTAGTTCTCACCCTTGATTGGACCGCCGGCGGCACGGCGCAGGATGTTGATCTGGCCGACGTGCTGGAGCGCGTCCGCTACCGGACCCTGAAACAGTTTCTCCGCTGAAGCAGCGAGTGGACTGTCTGAAGCGAGATACGCGTCGAACGCCTGGAGCCCCGCGAAGAAGCGCGCGCACTCGTCATCCCACGGCAGCGGCGTCGAATCATGCCACGTTTGTTTGCCGCTGGCGATGGACAACGCCCAATCGAGCAGGTCGCCGATGTGCGCGAGTATCTCGCCGGGCGTGCGCGCGCCGTCGCTAACGCGGAAGTCTTTGAAATCTGGTGGAGCGTTTTTGATCGCTTTTCCGCCGCGATAGGCAAGCGTGGCGACGGTGTGCCGAAGAAGTTCCCGTTTGTCGTCTGAAACCCAGGGAGAGCTCATCGTCGTTTACCCTTTCATCTGCTCAACGCTTTACGCATCGGAACGAGCGGGAGTTTTACACCATCGGCCAGTGCGAGTGCAAAATCGCCCTGCCGAACATAACCACACGCCTCGTACAACTTAACGCCGGGCAGAGTCGCCATTAACTCCAGCGCGCGAAAACGGTGGTTTGACGCCTCACTTTCACACACTGACAGGATCGCACGCGCGACGCCCTGGCGCGCATGTTCCGGATGCACGAAGAAGGCGCGAATCTTTGCGGGTTCAGTTTCGGGATCGAGATATCCGGTGTCTCGATCGGAAAACTGGTCGCCGCCGAAGAGCGTCTTTCGCCGGCTCCAGCCGCCGCAGCCGATTAGCGTCCCGTCCTGGTCGGCGACGAAGTAAGTCCCATCCTGGATAAGATCGGTATCGACTCCGAAGACCGACGCAATCGCCGCCTCGATCTGTTCGGCGGAGTACTCATCCCGGCTCAAATGCCGCGCGGACTCCGCGATCAAGCGCGTAATCGCCTCTCGATCCTCCAGCGTCGCCTTTCGCACCCGGTAATCCATGGCGATTACTTGAGCGCCAACCGCGGCGCGGACCATAGCGCGAGCGGCTCAGTTGCTTTGCGGTTGTACAACTCTGCTGCTTCGTTGTAAGTGCTCAAGAGGAGCTGCTGGTTGCACATAACTTCGATCAACCTCTTCCTGCCGAACGTCTCCTCAATCAGTTTCGACATTCGCCAGCCAACGGTGTACCACGGTCCCTGCGTGCCGAAGAAAATGAACCCTTCCTTCGCGATGTCGTCGCCGGTGAGCTTGCCTTCCAACACGCTGGTGAAGAAGCGGTCGACCTTCTTCAGGTCGGCGTTGAAGGTGAGCATGTCATTGTCCCAACGCTCGCGCTCGGCAGGCGCACTCACCTGATGCGGATGGACCGACGGGCCACCGGCGGCCGCCAGCATCGCAAAACCCTCGCCAAACGCGCCGATCCACGTCAACACATTCTGCGCTTGCGGCGACAGCTTCGCCCTTGCCGCGGAGACTTCCTGCGTCGGACAACTCCCGCCGTAGCCGATGTGATGAAGCTCATGCGCCAGCGTGTTCTCAAACTTCTCGCGGCTGACCGCCGGATCGAGATAAAGAAAGATCGCGGGATCGCTCTTCACTTCGAACACGAAACTGTTCTCGCGGGGCTTGATCACCGGGTAGATCTTCGCGCGAATCCGAGCGCCTTCCGGTAGATAGGCCAACGCCAACCCGGCGGACTTCGTTACATCGGCGCGTTTCCATCGCGAGAGCGTTTCCTCGAGCGCGGCGGCGCGCTGGACCATCTGGTCCGACAGCACGAACTTCTGAAACTCGGCGTCTTCGAACGGCCGCTGCATCCCGAGCTCGCGTTTCTTGAGACGCGTGTATCCTTCGCTGGCGAAGACTCGATCCCAATCAGCCTGCGTGATCGGCGCATTCGACTTCTTCTTCGCCAGTACTGCGAGCACCGCTTCAGCTTCGTCAGTGACGAGACGAACGTCCACCTGTTGTTGCGCCCGCAATGGCGCAGCAAACGCAAACATCAGGACGGCTAAACAACAGACACTCCGAAGCAACATTGGCATGTACCTACGGTCGCGCGCCGCCCGTCACCGGATGCGTACGGTTGTAGTCGGCGATGAAATCCTTCGTCACGTCCACATTCGTCGAGAAATAGATCACCGGCACGCGATTGACGTCGATCAGCAATGAAATCCCTTTGGCCTGCGAATACGCAGTCAACGCCTGAGCGATGTCTTTTTGCAAAGGCTCGAGCGACGACACCATCTCTTTCTTATAACTGGTCTGCGCGTCTTCGGCCTTGCGCTTCATCGTTACCTCGAGGCGATTCGCTTCGTCGATCTGTTGCGCCGTCATCTGCTGGTCCTGGATCGATCGCTTCTTGTCGATGTCGGCGCGCATCGTGTTCAGCCGGTCGCGCATGCCGCTCAGCTCCCGCTGCACCGATCCATACTTCGTTTCGAGCGCCTTCATCGCCACCATCACCCGTGCAATCCCCTCTTTTTCGTCGCTGAACTCCGAAGAGTCGATGACGGCGACGTTCGCTGGAGCAGCGACCGGTCTGGTCGCCGGCGCCGCCGGGTTCGCTGCCGGCCTCGTCTGCGTGTGGGCCAGGATCGCAAAGGCCGCAGACACGATCGCGGCAAGGAAAATACGAAATACTTTCATCTCAATTCTGCTCCCTTAAGATTGTTTTTGCCGGACTCGTCGGGGTTCGGTACACACATAACACACGTGTA
>DASURS010000265.1:0-12778 GCA_036279935.1 Pyrinomonadaceae bacterium | reverse complement strand
GCTGGAGTCGCTCAATCCCGGGGGCAGCACCAAAGACCGTCCCGCTCTCAACATTATCAAACATGGCATCGACTCAGGCGCGATCAAACCCGGCGCGACGATCATCGAGTCGAGCTCCGGAAACATGGGCATCGGCCTCGCACAGGTCTGTTCGTACTTCGGATTGAAGTTCATCTGTATCGTCGATCCCAAGACGACGGCCCAAAACATTCGACTCCTGAAAACTTACGGCGCCGAGGTCGATGTCGTTTCCGAGCCCGATCCGAACACCGGCGAGTATCTCCGGGCGCGCCTCAATCGCGTTCAGGAGCTGCTCGCCGCGCATACGGGGAGCTTCTGGCCCAACCAGTACGCCAGCCTGCAAAACTCGATGGCCCACTACGACACGATGCGCGAAATCGTGACGAGCGCCGGCGCCGATCTTGATTACGTTTTCTGCTCCGTGAGCACGTGCGGAACGATTCGCGGTTGTGCCGAATACGCGCAAGTCCACAAGTTGCGGACGAAGATCGTCGCTGTCGACGCCGTCGGCAGCGTGATTTACGGCGATCAAAAAGCAAAGCGGCTGATTCCGGGGCACGGCGCGGCTATGCGTCCAAAGCTGTTTCGGAACGACATAGCCGAGCGATGTATTCACGTTTCGGATCTGGACTGCGTCGTCGGCTGCCGGCTGCTCGTGCGTCACGAATCGATTCTCGCAGGCGGTTCATCCGGCGGCGTCCTGATGGCGCTGAAGAACGTCATTCACGAGCTTCCACGCAATGCGAGTTGTGCGCTGATCTTTCCCGACCGCGGCGAACGTTATCTCGACACGATCTATTCCGACGAGTGGGTCGAGCAACATTTTGGAGACGTCTCGTCCCTGTGGACCATCAACGCGAAAGAGGAGGAGTGGGCGGCGACCGCGACGGCGAGCGCTGCACCTGGCGCGCAAATGCGTTAGGGGACAGCGCCGAGCAGAGCAGTTCGGTATAATCGGCTAGTTAAATCAGGGAGAATCATTGGTAGCAAACGTCCAAACCGAGGGAAGCGCTAAGTTCACCTGCAAGCGGCCGGTGCAGGACGCGCCGCTGCGCCTGTTCTGTTTCCCGTACGCCGGCGGCGGCGTCTCATCGTTTCGCACCTGGCCCGAGTACCTGCCGCACAACGTAGAATTGCAGGCACTGGAGATGCCGGGAAGGGAAGGGCAACTCCGGCAGCCGAGTTTCGTGAGCGTTGAGCCGTTGGTCCGAGCAATTGCCGGCGCTATGAAAAGTTACATGGATCGTCCGTTTGCGTTTTTCGGACACAGCATGGGCGCGTTGATGAGTTTCGAGCTCGCGCGTCTGTTGCGTCGCGAACAGGGAATCACGCCCCGCGCATTGTTCGTGTCGGGACGTCGCGCGCCGCATCTTCCGCTCGAACCGGCGACTTACAATCTGCCCGACGACGAGTTTGTTCAGGAGCTGCGCGACATCGGCGGCACACCCGAAGAAGTGCTCGCGCATCCTGAATTGCTCAAATTGTTAATGCCGACTCTGCGCGCCGACTTCGAGCTCTGCCAAACGTATCAATACAACGATGACGCGCCTTTGAATTGTCAGATCACGGCGTTTGGCGGCTTGAACGATCAGTTTGTTCCTCGCGACGAGCTGGACAAGTGGCGCGAACAAACGACGGGTCCATTTCATTTGCGCATGTTTCCGGGCGATCACTTCTTTCTGCACAGTTCGCAAACGCTGCTGTTGCAGATGTTGTCGAGAGATCTGGTCAACGTGATTTCGTCTCTGCCAAAACCGTAATGCCGGCCGCTATCTCGATCAACAACGTGAGCAAGGCATATCCGGCGCCGTTCAGCGTCGCGACGTTGTTCGGCCGGCCGCCGCGCAAGCCCCCGGTCGAGGCTTTGCGCGACGTGTCGTTCGACATTCACGAAGGTGAGATCTTCGGTCTCATCGGTCCAAACGGCGCGGGCAAAACGACGCTCACGAAGATCATCGCCACGCTGGTCCAACCGACTACCGGCACGGTCACGGTCAAAGGCTTCGACAGCGTCACAGAATCCGCGGCGATACGTCGTGTCGTCGGTCTCGCCGCGGCCGAGGAACGCAGCTTTTACTGGCGGCTCACGCTCGAACAGAACCTCATGTTTTTCGCGCGTCTCTACAGCATCCCGCCACGAAACGCGCGCGCGCGCGTCGCGGCATTGCTGGCCCAACTGGATCTCGAAAGCTCGGCCCGCCAGCGTTTCGGTCAACTCTCGACCGGTAACAAACAACGCATGGCGATAGCGCGCGCGTTGCTCAACGAGCCGCCGATTCTGTTGCTGGACGAGCCTACACGTTCACTCGATCCGCTCGCAGCCGCGCGAATGCGGACGTTCATCGGCTCGCTGGCGAAAAGGGATCCGCCGGTAACGATCCTGCTGACGTCGCACAACCTCAACGAGATCGAAGAGTTGTGCCGCCGCATCGCCATCATCAGTCACGGACGCATCCGCGAGCTCGACACTCCCGACCGTATCCGAACTCTTCACAGGCCACGTGAACGCGTCCGGATCGTACTCGACGGCATCTCGATCCAGGGTGCAGTCGACGCGCTGGCGCCGCGACTTCCCGACGTCGAGATCTCGCAGGACGGTCCACGTACAGTTGTCACTTTCTCCCGTGAAGTCGGCGACGACAAACTCGATCGCGGTCTGCGCGCGGTACTCGAAAACGGAACCCGCGTGGTCTCGTGCGAGACCGAACGCGCGACGCTGCTCGAAGTGCTCGAAGCGTTTGAACGCGAAGAGGCGGTGAAAGGAAACGGCCATCTATGAAGAGAATTCTTTCACTGTGGGACCGCATGCGGGCCTTCGTGATTCGCGACTTCCAGTTGGCGATTAGCTACCGGCTCGCGTTCTTCCTGCGCGTCCTCACGATTCTGATCGTCGTGACGATCGCCTACTACGTCTCGCGAATCTTCCTCAGCAATGGAAACCTCTTCGCCACCTGGCGCGACCCGCTCGCCGCCTGGATAACCGGCCTCGCAGTTCTGAATTACTTCATGACGAACTTTTCGAGTCTCGCCAACGCCATTCGCTCAGAACAACTGCAAGGCACACTCGAAAGCGTGTTGATGACGCCGATCAGCGTTCCCGGTCTGATCGTCGCCAGCTCGACGCTCGACTTCATCGAAGCGACTCTTTATTCCTCGCTGTATCTCGTGTTTGGGGCCATCTTTTTCGGTGTCACTTACGATGGCAGCTACTTGCTGGCGTTCATGATTTTGATCCTGACGACGATGGTTTTCGCTTCGCTCGGGATCCTGTCGGCAAGCTTCGCGATGGTGTTCAAGCGCGGCGATCCGATTGCGGTGCTGCTTGGCACGGGCACGGCAGTTTTCTCGGGCGTCTTCTTTCCACCGCAGTTGCTGCCGTCGTTCATGCAGAACGTTTCGAAGATTCTGCCTGCGACTTACGGTCTCGAAGCGATTCGCGGAGTGTTAATCGAAAACAACGGGCTCTCTGAGGCCCGTAAACCAATACTCACTCTTCTTACCTTTCTCGCCGTGCTCCTTCCGATTTCGCTATGGGTGTTCTCACGAGCAGTCCGCCGCGCGAAACGCGAAGGCAGTCTAATTCAGTACTAACCCGACAAGCGATAGCCATTTCGCGATGCCGAATTAGCAGGCTTTCAGTTCGGCAATAATATTTGTCCGCCATCTTTTGAATGGCTTCAACATTAGAACGCGGAGCCATAACAGCTCCACGATCATAAGCGGTGGTACGACCGCAAACACCGGCGATGACACCAGCATTCTAATGCGATGAACCTCGAATCCTGACATTCGCGCGATTCTAGTAATGCGCGCAGCAGTGTTGGGGCTTTAGTATTCGTCTTATCTCGCAAAACTGAGCCAGCGGATCCGACAGGTGTTCGACAACCATGTTTGCGGTCACAAGGTCAAACGACTCACCGCTGAACGGAAGATGCGAGATGTCACCCACGACCCGTTCACGAATGCTGCTATGTGCTCGGAGTGCTGGAAGGCAAGCATCAACACCGATCACGTGCCGGCACCCGGACACGAGCGCGTGTTCCTCAGACTGGCGCCACGGCGAGAGTACGCGATGGCCACAGCCCAACTCCAACCAGCATATATCCGGGGTTACTCGACTGAACAGCAGCTCTTCATAGAAGACCTGCGCATACTCTAAGGAAGGAGCAAGAAATCTTTTTGTTTTCCAGTAAATGGCATATAAGACTTTCTGGGCCATGAGGACCGTCCCTTGTGAAGTTTATTGGGTGAGAGCGTGGTTCGGAACAAGTGAAGAAAAGCCCGGGTGTCAGGACCTGCGCCTGAGCCTGGCACCCAGCGCTGTTAAGCCTGCGCTAAGCAGCAGGATCGACGCTGGTTCAGGAACCTCAAAATCGTACCTTACACTTTGAAAGGAAAAGAGCGGCCTGCCCTGGTCAAGACCATCAAATCTGAGTTGAAGCGTTGCAACTCCGCTGCCAACCAAATCGACGCTGAACACGGGAGGGTTGAGGCCACAGCTCAGCGGACAGCCAACCAGGTGACCTCCGAAGGTAAACGGACTTGTTAGGATTACATCAGACTGACTAAAAGGCACGATCAATGGTGGGCCGTTGAAGATAAATGTACCCATGAACGCCACGTTCGGAAAAACGACTCCATTGAATGTGGCGCTGCCCTGACCCAGGCTTAAACCAACAAATTGTCCGTTCACGTTAATAACGGCGCCGCTGGGACACGGAAAGCAAGCCGCTTGAGGCGTGGAATTCCCCTGGTCTCCTGCGCCACCAATCACAGCAAAATTATTTCCTGCAAAGCTGTATGCCGGACCGGCAACAAATCCAGTAATTGTGACGAAACCGTTCGTTATTACTAGTGGGTCCGCATGAGTAGTGCACGGCGTGAACGCGGCGAATAGCAACAGAGTGCAAACTGCTGAAAAAATCTTTGCCATATGCACCTCCTTTGTGACGCCAGTCACAAAAAAGACAACGCGTTTTTGGGATAGTGGGACTAATAGCAGACCACACTTTGCGGGTAGCTGCAATCGGGGTAATCCTGATTTCACTATGCGTAAACTTCTCAATGAACGACGCGCCGCGGCTAGATAAATCAACTTCGCCATTTACAGTGAACTAGGATCCCATTAAAGTCACTGTCGACTTTCGAATACAACGGCCGTCAGCCGCTCTGCACCATCGAAACTCAGGTAATTCGCTGCCGCCGTCCTACCCACATTGAAAGGAGTTCCAGGGGCGCCTCGCACTGCCCAGGAATGGACCATGAAAAAGATCACAGTTCTGTTACTCACACTTTCGCTCTTCGCCGTCAACGCTTCCGCCTATGGAGAACGCGGGCATCGGATGGTTGGGGCGATTGCCGATAATCGACTCGCCAGGAATAAGCCCGTACGCGATGAGGTGCGCAGGTTGCTCGATGGATTGACATTGGCCCAGGTTGCCAGCCTGCCGGACTCCATTAAAGACTGGGATGCGTGCGGGAAAAAGCCGAAGAACCGACCCGTCGTCAACAAGCCGCGCATCAACGCCGAGCTAAAGGCGTTTCACGATGCCAACCTGTGCAACAGCAGTCCCTCACATGGCGAGTTTCACTATGTCAACATCCCAATCGTCGGCGACGAGCTCTACGCCGATGGCCAGATCGGCCGGCGAAAGTTCGACATCGTGCAAATGATCTCCTTCTGCATCCGCGTGCTGCGTGGCGAAGTCCCCGAGACTAACGAACGCGCGATCACGAAGTCCGTCGCGATCATTCTCCTGACGCACTACGTGGGCGACATCCACCAGCCGTTGCACGTCGGCGCACAGTTTTTCAACGCCGCTGGAGACCCGTTCGAACCGACGCAATCGAACCACGGCTTCGAAGATCAGGGCGGGAACAAACTCACGTTATTCACGTTCTGGAAGGGCGAGCTAACGTCGGCCGGAAACCTCCATAGCTACTGGGACACGCAGACAGTCGCGAACGCGTTCGGCTCTGCAGTCGACGCGTCGATGGCACAATCGCTCGCCGCGAAGACTCCTTCGAACTGGAAACTGGACGGCGACGCGGAGACCTGGGCCGAGCAGATGGCGAATAAAATTATGCCGGTGAGTCGCGAGGCCCACAACCGGCTTGATTACGTTGACGTCGAAACGCAGGCTGGCAAACGAGACATCCTCGGCGGCCGCGCCGAAGAGAGAAAGAAGAAGCCGGGTGAACAGTTTTATGCGATCTGGGCCGCCGCTACGGTAAAGGAACAGATCCAAAAAGGCGGCTGGCGACTCGCAGCGTTGCTTGAAGCTGTAGTGAAATAGCTACAAACCTACAAACCGGCTTTGCACAAAAAGTACGCATTAGGCTGGTCTGGTAGTGGGTCAGTTAAAGAAAGAATTCTCCCGCAAAGGCGCAAAGACGCCAAGAGAACACAACAAAATCGCCGGTTTCTTTGCGGCTTTGCGCCTTTGCGGGTGATTCTCAATTCAACTGGACCCACTGCCGGCCGGTCTAATGCGTACTTTTTGTGCAAAGCTCTACAAACTGAGAAATGCTCGCAGGCGGTCCAGCTCCAGGTCGAGCTCGCGCTTAAAAGTGCGGTCGCGGGGCGGCGAACCGGCGTAGCCGAACTCGCAATCGAGGGCGCCGTCTTTGACGGAGACGTTGGCCCAACCGATGACACGATCGCGCCACAACAGCGGCATCGCGTAGTACCCGAGCTTGCGCTTCGCAACAGGCGTGTACGCTTCGAAGCGGTAGACCCAACCCCAAAGCTTCTCGAACCGCGCGCGATCGTGGACCACGGGATCGAACGGCGCCAACAACCGCACGGTGTCGGATACCACGCCCACCGCGCGTTCAGCCTCAGGCCAGTACCAGTCAACACCATCGACGCGCTCGCGCGACAAACGCTGACGCGCGCGTTGCAACGCTTGCGTCAACTCCGTACTCCATTGCGGCGCCGCATATCGCAGCCGCCGAACGTAATACGTGAGAGACGGACCAGGCAGCGGCGCATAAATGCGAACTACTACGTCCACCAGCGCATCGAGTCGGGCATCCCGCTCCACGTCATCCGCGACGACCGGCCCGTGCTGCTGTTCAGCGTAAATCCGCACGCCTTTCACCCGCCGCACGATGCGCAACAATCCGTGGTAATGCATCGCATCGAGCAGATGCGTGGTTGCGTTTGACGATCCGCCCCAATAGTTCGTCACGGTCCCATGAGAGAAGTGATCGTCAACCTCACGCGGATGCACCTCGCCTCGTTTCCGCACAAACTCCAGCAACAGCTTCACACGCTCCGCCGAAAAACTCCCCAGCCCATTGCCTTCAGATTCCAAACGCGGGTGCATCAACGACTGCAACGAGCGCGTGACGTAGCCGTAGTTGACGAACACGTCTTCTTCGACGTCGAGCGACGTGTAACGCCGATCGAGATCACCGGCGCGATAGTCCTTCACTCGATGCCGCAGTATCAGATCCTGCGCACGTGCGGGCGCGCGGATCGGATCCGCCTGCACAAACTCCATCTTCTGAAGCGCGCGTTGCAGCGTCGTCGGTTTGAAGAAGTTGCGCGCAACGGCAAACCGCCGCAACCGATCGAGTTTCATCAGTGGACCATTTCCTTGAGCGTCAGCGCGTTTCTGATCGCCGCGCCTTCAGGATCGTTGTTGAAATAGACGTAGACGTCAGACAAATCAGCGCGCCACGACGCGATTCGTTCGGCCCAGGCTTGCAGCTCCCCGTCCGAGTACCAGCCATAGTATTTCGCGCTGGTCGGTCCATGAAAGCGGATATAAGTAAAGCCGGCGGTGATCTCGTGCGGCACTTTCATGTCCGCGAAATCGTGAATGCAGAACGCCACCTTATGGCGGCGCAACACGTCGTAAACCGGCGAGACGAGCCACGATTCGTCGCGAAACTCAACGGCGTACTTGTGCTCGCGCGGTATCGCGTGGAGAAACTCGTCGAGCCGCTCGACATTCACCTTCCAGCGAGGCGGAAGTTGAAACAGAATTGGTCCGAGTTTTTTCTGCAATCGATCAGCCACGAGGAAGAACTTCTTCGACGAGCTCTCGGGATCCTTCAGCTTCTTCATATGCGTGATGAAGCGGCTCGCCTTCAGTGCGAACAGGAACCCTCGTGGCGCTGACTCTCGCCAGTTGTCGAAAGTGTTGGCGGTGGGCAGTTGATAGAAACTGTTATTGACCTCGACGGTGTCGAAGTGCCGCGCGTAGATCTGAAACATCTCAGACGCGCGCGTCCCGGCAGGATAGAACACGCCCAGCCAATGTTTGTAATGCCACCCCGACGTCCCGATATGAACCCTTGCAGCCACCACTGCTGAGTTTAGTCGAACCACGGAATGACCGCTAATGGCGCGATGCTGTATGCTGGTCACATGAACGTGACCCTTCGCACATTGATCGTCGCGGCGGCCATATTGCTATCTCCGTCGCTTGCGTTTGCGTGTAGCTGCGGGCCAACAGTGACAGTTCTCGAAGAATACAATCGCGTCGAAGCGGTGATGATTGTGCGCGTGACAGGAGTCGAAAAGGCAAAGGGGTTTGGTATCAACAACATCCGCTCGACGAAGGTCGTCGTCGAAAAGGTTTACAAAGGAGACCTGCGCACGGGGGATGAATTCAGCTTGCCGCAGGGCGGCGGCGCCGACTGTATTTGGACATTCGCCGCAAGCGACGTCGGCACTCGATACCTCTTTTACTTGAATTCGCTTAAGGACAGTTCGCGTCACTGGATCGCGTCCACTTGCGGCAGATCAGGCGAAATCAAGTACGAAAGAGAAGATCTCCTCTACCTGGACAAGATGGACCAGGTGCGCGGGAAGACGCGCGTGTCCGGCAAATACAGCGCATTAGGTGGAGCGCCGGGTCTCGAAGTCGCCAACCGCAAGGTGCGAGTCGTCGGCCAGGGTAAGTCGTACGAATTAACCACGGACAGCGACGGCGTGTTCGAGATCTACGATCTGCCGCCCGGTGATTATCGGCTCGAACCGGAAATGCCGGCGGGTTGGAAGCTTGAAGTCGGCTGGCTGTCGAACTCGGTGAGTGCGATACCGAAACTGAGCACGGAGAAGGCCGTCGCATTCAAGCTCGAGCCGCAAAAACACGCGAGCATCGATCTCCCGTTTATACGAGCGACCGATGCTCGATGATTGCGCAGTCTGATTTGCGGTAATTAGTTGCGCGAAGTTTCACCCTTCAATCCGAGATACTTCTCGAACCATTCCAGATTCGCTTTCATCGCGGCCAGTTGCATCTTCGGCTCGGTTGGACCATGCGGCTGACGCGGCAGCACGAGCATTCGCGTCGGCACGCCCTGCGTCTTAAGCGCATTGTAAAACTCATAGCCCTGCGAGATCGGCACGCGGACGTCAGCCTCGCCGTGTTGGATCATCGTCGGCGTGCTCACGCCTTTGACGTTGAACATCGGCGAGTGCTTTTGATAGAGATCCATGATGTCCCACGACTGCCCGCCGAAGTAATCAGGCACGAACGACGGGATGTCGGCGGTGCCATTGAAGCTCATCAGGTTCGTAACCGGCGCGCCTGCCGACGCCGCCTTGAAGCGCTTCGTTTGCGTCACGACCCACGACGTCATGAAGCCGCCGTAGCTCCAGCCCATCACGCCTAAACGTTCCGGATCCGCCACGCCCATTTCAATCACGCGATCCACGCCCGTCATGAGGTCCTGGTAGTCACCCATGCCCCAATCCTTCAGGTTCGCGCGCCGGAAATCGGCGCCGTAACCACTCGAGCCGCGCGGGTTCGGACGGAGTATCGCAAAGCCGTGCGCTGCAAAGGTGGCGAGCGGATAGACACCGCGTCCGCCGAGGAACGTCTGCTGGAATACGCCGGCTGGCCCACCGTGAATGTTCAGTATCAGCGGCACACGCTGGCCGGCCTGATAGTTGACGGGATAAGTCAACAATCCTTCGATCTCTTTGCCGTCTTTCGATTTCCAGCGAATGACCTCGGTGCGGCCGATCGCCGGTAATTTCATGTCGGCGTTCACGCGGCTGATTTGCACGGGCGTGAAGTCGGACACGGACGCGACGTAAACGTCGCCCGGCGTGTCGGACGTCTGACGGACGAGGCCGAACATCGTGCCGGTCTGGTTCAAGGTCACCGCGCCGTAGACGGCCGGACTGATCTTCACCTCTTCAATGCGGTTCGCAGCGACGTCGAGGACGTAGAGTTGCGAGCCGGTTCCTTTCGGTTCGCCGAAATAGATGCGCTTGCTGTCGGCGGACCAGCCCGCGATACCCGGCTGTGCGTCGTAAGAAGCAGCGATAACCTTCGGCGCGCCGCCGTTGGCTGGGAAGATCTGAATCACGCCCGACTGCGCCCAACGCGGTGGATTGTCGCTTGCGAGCACCGCGATTGAGTTTCCATCAGGCGAGTAAACCGGAGAACTTTCAGCAGCCGGCGTGCTGGCGAGCACCGTGACCTTGCCGGATGCGACTTCGACAACCGACACGTCTGAGCTGGTCCAATCGTTGGCCACCGGCGACTTGGTGTGGCCGAAAGCGATGCGTGAACTGTCGGCGGACCAATCAAATTCGTCGACGTTGTAGTTCGCGGTGGTGAGTTTGCGGGGTTCGCGTTTGCCGCTCGCGTCTTTCTGCACGGAGATCACGTAGAGCCGCGACATCTTCAGGTTTTCGTCGACCCAGCGGAAGTCGTTTTTGGCTTTGTCGTTCTTTTCCTCTTCTTCAGTCTTCGCGTCGGCCATGCGAAAGGCGATCGACTTGCCGTCAGGAGACCAGGCGAAGTTTGATACGCCGGTCTTGACGTCGGTCAAAGGCTCGGCCTCGCCGCCGTTCAGGTTCAGGAGATAGATGTTGTTCTTGTTGTCCTTGCGGTTCGAGGTGAAGGCGATCCAGTTGCCGTCGGGCGACCATTTTGGGTTAGTCGACGACTTATCGCCAAACGTGAGTTGCACGTTCTGTTTGGTGGCGATATTGCCGAGCCAGATCTGGCTGACGTACTCGCTCTTGTCCGGCGTCATCGCCGCTTCGGAGACTGTGTAAACGACCCGTTTGCCGTCCGGCGAAACGCGCGGGGCGCCGACGGCTTTGAGTTTCACCTGCATCTCCGGGCTCCATTCGACGGTGGTTTGCGCGACGGCGGCGGAGGCAGAAAGGACGACGAGAAGAGAAACGACGACTAGGGATCTCATGATAGTTCTCCTGGTGGAAAGGACTTACTTGATTGACGAAAAGTGGAGAAGTTTTACGCGCGCAAGGCGTGAAAGTCAATCATTTCGTTCAGCGCTACGAGCGAATGGATCAGTCGCCAAAATATCCGATGTACCAGAAGGTTTTCAGGTGGCGAGCGTCGTGGAGATAGAAGTCGACTGGCGTCTCGTGCCTAGCGCGTTCGCAGGGACTTAAACTACAATGCACCCTTCGTTAAGGAACCTCAGAGTGCTTCCCCGGATGATGCCTTGTCGTTCCCCGCGCTTAAAAGAATTGGCCGCTATGAAATTTGCTCCCAACTCGGCGCGGGCGGCATGGGTGAGGTTTATCTCGCCAACGACACCAAACTTGACCGCAAAGTCGCGCTGAAAATCCTGCCGGCCGACGTCGTCGCCGAAAAGTCGGAAGAACGAATACGCCGCTTCATGCAGGAAGCAAAAGCCGCTTCCGCACTCAATCACCCAAACATTCTCACCATCTACGAAATCGACGAGATCGACTCGGCGCACTTCATCGCGACTGAGTTTGTCGACGGTCACACGCTGCGCGAACGGATCAGGACCGCGCCGTTCGACCCGCGCGAAACACTCGAGGTCGCGATTCAGATCGCGAGCGCACTCAGCGCCACGCACGCCGTCGGCATCATCCATCGCGACATCAAGCCTGACAACATCATGCTGCGTCACGACGGCATCGTTAAAGTCCTCGACTTCGGACTCGCAAAACTCAGCCCCGAAGAACAACAGGGGAACGCAACGAACTCGATGGCGCCCACGCAACACTTCTTCAGGACCGAAGCCGGGATGGTCCTCGGCACGGCGCAGTACATGTCGCCCGAACAGGCACGCGGGTTTGAAGTCGACGCTCGCACGGACATCTGGAGCCTCGGCTGCGTTCTCTACGAAATGATCTCCGGCCGGCAGCCGTTTCGCGCTCCCACAGCGGTCGACGTGATGTCGGGAATCCTGACTCGCGAACCTGAGTCGCTGCTGAGCTATCTGCCGGAAGGCCCACGCGAGTTCGAACGCATCGTTGCGCGCGCGCTGCGCAAGGATCGTGAAGAGCGTTATCAAACCGTCAAGGAGCTCCTGATCGATCTACGCGATCTGAAACGCGATCTCGAAACGACGCAGGCGCAAAAAGGAATCCTGACGTCGCAGACGTCGTCGACGACCTCGAGCGAACTGTCCGCCGTTCCCGACAAATCGATCGCGGTCCTGTACTTCGAAAGCATGAACGCGGACGATGAGAGCCATTACTTCTGCGCCGGCATCACCGAAGACATCATCACCGACCTTTCGAAGATCAAAGATCTCAAAGTCGTGTCGCGCACGGACGTGCTGCCGTTCCGCAAAAAGGAAATAAACACGCGCCAGGTCGGCGAGACGCTGCGCGTGAACTACATTCTCGAAGGAAGCGTCCGCACTGCCGGAAACCGCATCCGCATCAACACGCAGCTTATCAACGTCCGCGACGGCTACCACATCTGGGCCGAACGCTTCGATCGGCAGTTGGAAGACATCTTCGACCTGCAAAACGAGGTCTCGCAGAACATTG
>DASURS010000264.1:0-17119 GCA_036279935.1 Pyrinomonadaceae bacterium | reverse complement strand
CCTCCGAGGGACCATTGGCTACTCTGCAACCCTTCCGCGTAAAATGCGGCGGTGGAGAAGAGGGGGGAGACAGTTGAGTTTTTGCTGAGGGATTTGCCGGACCAGCAGGGGGCCAGGTTGGTCCTCGAGCGGATTCAGAATGAAAGCCCCAGGCAGTATCAACAACTCATCAAGCAGCCGGCGCTTCTTGCCGACGTTCTCGCCCTCGCCGCGTGGAGCCCGCTGCTCTCCACAACCATCGAGCAGAACCCCGATTACCTGAGCTGGCTTTCGCGTGAACGAGCCAATCCCAGACTCAGAACGCGCGATGAGCTAAAAGAGTCGCTCGCGCGTTTCGCACTCACAAACTCCTCACTCAACCCCCAAAACCTCTTCGCACGCTTCCGCCGCCGCGAACTGCTGCGCACGTACCTCCACGACATCCGCCGCTCACACACCCTCGTCGACACGATGGAAGAGCTCTCGAACCTCGCCGACGCGATTCTCGATTACGCACTCAGTCTTGCCGTACAGGATCTCGACAACCGCTACGGCTCGCCACGACGCACCGACGAACGCGGCCGCATCGCCGACGCGGAGTTCTGCGTGATCGCCCTCGGCAAACTCGGATCGATGGAACTCAACTACGCCTCCGACATCGACCTCCTCTTCCTCTATTCCGACGACGGCACCACCTCCGGCCACGGCGCACGCGGCGAAGTCAGCAATCGCGAGTACTTCGTCAAGCTCTCGGAAACGATCGCGAAACTGGTGGGCCAATCAGGCGGCGAAGGCGCTGCTTACCGCGTCGATCTGCGCTTACGCCCGCACGGCCGCGACGGCGCGCTCGCCTGTTCACTGAACGAAGCGACGCGCTATTACGAACGTTCAGCACAGGATTGGGAACGACAGGCACTCATTCGCGCCCGCGCGGCCGTCGGCTCGACAAACCTCTTCTCGCGCTTCAAAGAAGCAGTGACTCCCTACGTCTTTCGCCCCGACGTTTCAGTGTCAGACGCGCTCGCGAGCGTCCGTCTGGCGAAACAGAAGATCGATCGCCAGGCCGAAAAGAAGAGCGGTTACAACGTCAAACTCGGCCGCGGCGGAATCAGGGAGATCGAATTCATCGCGCAGGCGCTTCAGTTGGCCCATGGCGGCCGCGACGACTGGCTGCGCGTTCCGCACACGCTCGTGAGCCTGGGCCGGCTCGCCGACCGCGCCTTCATCACCGATCAGGAGCGGACGGATCTCTCCGACGCCTACTACTTCCTGCGCGCGCTCGAGCATCGACTGCAAATGGAGCACGGACTCCAGACGCACATCGTTCCCGAGTCTCCAGAGCCACGCGCCCTGGTTGCGCGCCGGCTTGGCTTTTCTCATGCGGAGGAGTTTGATCGGACGCTGAAATTGCATACGGAAACGGTTCGCCGAGTCTATGAACGGCTTTTTTCCGATCAAGCGCCGGTCGAGGAGGAAGTTATCAAGACGGACCTCGTCGATCACGACTCCGCGCTCGCAACGGCGACCGCGCGTGTGCTCGCGCAGCATTCCGATTTCAACATAACGAAGCGCGTGATTCAGTCGTTGGCCCAGGAATCACTCAACGCTCATCGCGCACTGCTTCAGTCGTCGCGCATCGCAGCGTCGCTCGAAAAGACAGACCTCCAACTCCAAATCTCGCAACAGAACCTCACAAGCCTGATGCAACTCTGCGGCTCGTCCGACGCGTTTGCGGAAATGATCGCGGCCAACCCGGCGGTGATCACCGCTCTCGGCGCCAAAGCAACAACGGCGCTGCGCCGTGACTACCGCGGGATCCTGCGCTCCGCGATCGACGCCGAACACACGTTCTCACGCGAGCTCGCCGCGCTGCGTTTGAAATGGTCCGAACTGATAACCGAGATCGGCGCGCTCGACAGTTCCAATCAACTCTCGATCTTCGATGCGAACCGCTTGCAGACCGATCTCGCGGTCGCGAGTCTGAACGTGGCGTACCTCATCGCGCGGCGTGAGATGGCCCGGCGTCATGGTTCGTTTCGAGCCGGCCCACGCGTCGCGTTCTACGGCCTGGGACGGCTCGCGTCGGGCGGTGTCGACTACGGATCCGATCTGGATATTCTGATCACGTACGACTCGCTCGTCCCGTCGCCGATAGAAAACCTGACGCAGGACGAAGCCTACGCGCGGCTCGCGGAACTGATGATCGCCGCGCTGTCGAGCATCACGCGCGAGGGTTACCTGTATCGCGTCGATCTGCGCCTGCGGCCGCACGGAAAGAACGGCCCGCTGGTGACGAGCTCCGACGGTTTTCTGGACTATTTGAAGGAGCAGAGCGCGCCGTGGGAATGGCTCGCGTACGTGAAACTGCGCTCGGTCGGCGGCGATCAGGAGCTCGGCCGCATGATCGAAACACACGCGCGGCATCGCATTCACGCCAACGCGCTGCGCTTCGATCCGCGCGAGTTGAAAGCCGAGACGCGTCACGTGCGAGATCGACTCGAACGGGAAAAAGGACGGCGCGGACGGCAGGCGGGCATCGACATCAAGTATGGACCAGGCGGAATGCTCGACGTCTATTTCGCCGTGCGGTATCTCCAGTTGCGCGACGAGCTGCCTGACGAAGGCGAGGATCGCTCGACTGTGTTTACGCTCGATCGTCTACGCGAGGAAGGGTCACTCAGTGAAGACGACTTCCTTACGCTGAGCACCGGATACACTCTGTTGCGAACGACGGATCACAATCTGCGCCTGATCGTGGGCCGGTCCACGCGGCTGCCTGATCCGGATCACGTGATTGCGAGGGACGTAGCCGGTCGGATGGATCTGGAATCGGTGGTCCTACAGGAAACACTAATCGAACAGATGAAGGCGATTCGTGAGGCGTACGACCGAATAACGGGTTAGGCGTGTTGGGAATCGTCGACGGCTTCGTACCAGCAGCGGGTGCACCAGCGATGCCTGGCCTGTCGTTCGGCAGGATCAAAACGCGCGGACGCCGGCAGACGTTTAACGACTTCGCGCTGTTCGTCGGTGAGTTCAGCCCACGATTTCAGTCCTCGTTTTTCGCAACGCGGACAGGCAGTATTAAATAATTCTTTCATAATGCACTTAAATGTTTACTACCAAAGTTTACTCGTGTAACTTAGCAGTCGCGGTGCGGGAAACCAAATCTCCGGTATCGCGCATCAACGATCTGGCATAACGGTTAACGGAGAATCAATGTTTCGAATCAAGGCTTCCTACGCAGACCAGGTGGAATTACAGACGACGCTCGAACGGGCTCGCGAGTTCTTCGGTGAGCTCCGTAATTTTGCGGATCTCATGCCCGGCATCGAGGGGATTCGCAAGGAAGCTGAAGGCATCATGCGCTGGATGGTCCGTGCGGAAGTGCCTGTGATTGGCGCGGTCCAGGCGAGTTTCGCCGTTGAGAAGACGGAGGATTCGCCGGAGCGGCTCGAGTGGTCGCCGGCGCGTTCCGAAATGAAAAATTATCTCCGTTATGCGGCCGCCTTCGAGGAACGTGGTCACAAGGTGCTGATCAGGATCGTCCAGCATGTTGAGCTGAGACGGAAACACGCGAAGGACCTGCACCGGTTTGCGGTGCTTGTTGGCGAGGGACGGATCAGCGCTGAGATGCAGAAGCGAGTGCGCGAGATGATCAAGACGTTTCTTGAACGCGCCCGCGTGAAGCTCGAAGGTGAAGAAGGGGGCAACCTGGAACAGGAAGGGATGCTCGACCAGCCCGCTTAATTTCTAACTAATCCGTGGTTTCCTTCCGTCGCCCGTAACTGATCAGGTTCGCAAACATCCGATACCCGCCAGGCAGTCCAGCCCGAAGCTGTCGATACCAAACATAGCTCGTATAGATGTAGTTCCCGCGTCCGTACGGCGCGACGAGCAGCCCGCCACGCAACGGCGGTTCGCCCTTGTCATTGGTCGATAAGATCGCCGCGTACTTCGGATCCCATTCTTTCGGGAAGTAGAGCCCGCGCTCCTGCACCCAATCAGCTAAGTCCTTCTGCGTGATCTTGTTCGGGAAGTTCAACAGCGGATGCTTCGGCTGTAGAAACAACACCGGCGCGCTTTCATCAGTCACACGATCGTCGGAAAGAACGATCGGATACGGCGCGAGCTGCGGACGATTCCGCCGCTCATCAGGATTCCACTCGTTCGTCCGGTGATAAAAGACGAGCAGCGTCCCACCATCTTCGACAAACTTCAACAGACGAGTGTTATTCGCCACCAACTCCGGATGCGCCTGGTACCCGCGATTGTCGATGATGATCGTGTGAAACCCTGACAGGTCACCTTTCGCAATGTCATCAACCGTCAACTGCTTCGCATCGACACCGAGCGCCGCCAGCGCGCGCTGAAGCGTTTTATCGGAGCTCGGAATGTATCCAACTCTCCGCCCACTCACGACGATCGCTTCCGCATAGACCAGCGGCACCACTCGTTGCGCAATCGGGTCCTTCGGGTTCGGCAGATCGACAATCACAGCGACGCTCGGATTCAGCCCCTGCGCATTCAACGGCAACGCCGTACGGACGACAAGGTTCTGAACGTCAGCCGAGTACGGCTGAATCTGAATCTCGCGCCCCGTCTCCAGACTCTGCCCGCGCACCCGCAACAGCCCGCGAAACTCAGACGGCAAATGGTTCTTCAGTCGAATCGTAAAATCGAGTGGCTTTTGCGACGTCGCAGGCGTGCTCACGTACGGCGACGGATCGACCGAAACGATCTCGACCGCAGGCGCAACGTCACGCTGAGTCTCGGTACTGACGGTAAACGCGACGCCTTCCATCGTCAGTTCCGCTTCGGCACTCAGCGGCTCGCCAAACAGACGCCCATCGTACAGATGCTCCGACGAAGGCACGCTGAAACTGAGGCTCTTCGGTGTCGTGACGTCAATCACGGTTGACGTTTCCGTGCCCGGCAACAACTTGTCCGCGGCATCGAGTTTCTTCTCGATCCCGAGCCCGCGAAACTTCAGTTGCTTGACTTGTATCTCCGCCATGCCGGCATTGGTCAACGCCGCCGACAGTCGCGCCGGTTCGCCGGGAACGAGCGCGTCGCCGGCCGAGTTGATCTGCACGGAAGCGCCGGCCGCGACCGCGAGCGCGTTGTCGAGTCGTTGGGCCATCAGGTTGAAACGCTGCGGGTCCGTGTCGACAACTTCCTTCGGCGCAGTGAATGCTCCACGCCGTTTCGCATTCAGCAGCGAGACAAGAATTTCGAGACGTCGATCGAGATACTCAAACAGCGGCTTACCTTCGATTGTTGGCGCAACGAAGCGACTGGCAACGGCTTCAGGCAAACGCAGCCCGTCGAGCGGAGTTTTCGCATTCGCCGGCAGCGGCGCGGCAGTCTGGACCTGCTTCACGAGGTTGTACCGAATCGGACGCGCGCCGGCTTCCGGCACGGTTTTCGGCCACGGTCCCTGCGTCGCGTGCTTCTGTAATCCGGCGAGCGCCTGTTGAGCGTACGTCATGCCGCGAACGGGATCCTTCTCGTTCGGATCGATGGTGAAAAACTGCGGCGGCGCTTCGGGACCGGTTGGCGCGTCCGTTTGCTGTCCTCGTGAGCGAACGAACAAGCGTTGCACTTGCCACACGCTGACCTGCGACAGTTGCTCCGGAAACTGTTTCGGATCGGCGGCGTCGAAGAATGCCTGAATCACGGTGCGGCCGGTCGCCTGGTGATGACCGTGACCGCTCGTCGTGTCGTGGTTGGTGATGATCACGTCCGGACGCAGACGCCGAATCTGAAGCACCATGCGCCGCAGCAACTCTTTCTCACCCCACGCGCGAAACGTCTCTTCCGCCGACTTGGAAAACCCGAAATCGCGGAAGCCGAGGAAGTGCGGCTCCGACCCTTGCACTTCCGACGCCGCCATCGTTTCGCGTGCGCGAATCACGCCGAGATCTTCGTACAACTCCGGACCGACTGCGTTTTGTCCGCCTTCGCCGAAAGTCGAAAACAGCGAAACCGTATGCACGCCGTACTTGCGACGCAGCACAGTCAGCGTGCTGCCGTCTTCGTCGTCCGGATGCGCGGCGACACACATGACCGTCCACGGGCTCGTGAGATCGAGCAGCGCTTGCTGAAGTTCCGCAGTGTCAGGCTTCTCGGTCTGATCCGTCTGCGACAGCGCGGGCAGCACCAGCAGCGCCAACAACAGAACACTCAAACCCTTACGCAACTTGAACAGTTTTCTCATTTTCGACGTTTACCCGCGCATTCGTTCCAGTTTGCCGGCCACGACCATGCTGATTGAGATGATGACGATCAAAACCACGCCGTAAGCCGCCGCCGCGCCGAGATTGAAGTCGCGCAGCTCAGATGCGATGGCGATTGAAATCGGGCGGTTCTCCGGCACAAACACCAACACCGAAGCGACATATTCGCCTAATGCGATCACAAATGCCAGCAGCGTCCCCGCCACCGCGCCCGGCCAAACCAGCGGCAATGTGACGCGCAAAAATCTCTGCCACGCGCGTGCCCCGAGTGACCCTGCCGCTTCGTCAAGTGATGGATCCAATTGTTCCATGCTGGCCTGGAGCGCGCGCACGACCAGCGGCATGAAACGAAGGAAATAAACCACCGGCAGGATCCAAAACGTCCCAACCAGCACGAACGAGCCGAGCAAAGATCCGGGCCGCCCGTAAGCTTCCGCGACCGAGACCGCGACGACCGTTCCCGGCATCGCCCACGGAACCAACACCAGCAATGACATCAGCCGCCGCCAGCTTTGACTCAGGAACTTCCCCTCGCGTCGCCTGACCAGCAACAGCACCACGCAGAAACTCCACAGCAGCGCCGCCACCGCCGCGATTGCCGACATCGAAAGACTGTTGACGAAAACTTCCGCGGCAAACGGCTCGCTAAACAGGCGAACGTAGTTGGCGACCGTGTAAGCCGAAGGCAACGTCTGCGTCGTCCACGAACCTTCGCGAGCGAAACTCACGAGCACGAGCGTCGCAACGGGCAACACCAGAACAATCGCAAACACGACGGCGACGATCGTGGCGATCGCCCGCGCCGTACCGCTCGCGATCGCTGCTCGCCTGCGTGGCGCGCCTTTCATCGCAGCCGCGGCGAACCTGCGCGTCCCTTCGTAGCGCTGGAAGAAGATCAGCGCCGCCAGGGAAATGATGGCGAGAATCACTGTCTCCGTCACGCCCATCACGACGTCGCCGCGCTGCCGCGCCGTGAAAATTTCGAGCGTCAGCACGCGCACGTTTCCGCCGAACAACAGCGGCGCGCTGAACGAGGCCATCGAAGTCATGAACGTTAACAACGCGGCCGCGATCAGCGAAGGCGTGAGTTGCGGCAGCAGCACGCGTCTCAGCACGATCGCTCGCGACGCGCCCAAACTGCTCGCCGCTTCCGCGAGGCTCGCGTCGATCCGTCGCAGTCCCGCGCCCGTGAGCACGTAGAAGAACGGATACATCGTGTAGGTGTGGAAGAACAGGAGCGCGGACCAGCCGCCCAACGTCCACGGCGCGCCCTGAAGTCCGAAAACGTTCTGGATGCCGTGTGCGAGTATCCCCGACTCGCCGAACAGAAAGATAAACGCGACGGTGCCGACCAGCGGCGGCAACACGAGCGGCAACGCAGCGAGCGCGGCGAACAGTCGCCGTCCGGGGAAGTCGAAACGTTCAAACAGAAACGCCAGCGGCACGCCGACGAGCGCGCAAAACAGCACGGTCCCGATCGATAAGACGATGCTGTTCAGGATCGCCTCGATGACGATGCCTTGCGACAGGACGTCGAAATAGTTTGCGAGTGTCCAGGTTCCGTCGCGTTGAAATGAACTGGCGACTACGAAGAGATTGGGATAGACGACGCCGTAGATCAGGACGAGGATCGTGACAGCAAAAAGGGCCGCGGATCTGCTTTTCATCCGCGTTGGTTTTGCAGCAGCGACAGACGGTCCTGCGGCAGCACGACGCTGCATTCCTGATCGATAGCGAGTCCGTCAGGTTGCAGGACCAATGCTTCGAGCAGCAGTCCGGACGCGTCGACGCGCACGGTCGAGGTGGCCCCGCCGAAGACGATCTCGCGAACATGTCCGCGCAGCGAGTTCGGCTCGGGCGCGCCGTTCGCGCGAAGCTGCACGTGCTCGGGACGAATCGCGAGAAAGACGGGTTGGTTCAGCGGTGAAAGTTCGGCATGTTTGACCGGCAGACGCAGCGTGTGACCGCCTTCGAGAGTTTTGAACTCGCCTTCGCTCGTGTTGCTCGAACTGAGACGCATCGCTTTGATCAGGTTGTTGCGGCCGAGAAAACGAGCGACGGTAATGTCCGACGGGTGTTCGTACAGGTTGCGTGGGTCGCCTGTTTGCATTAAGTATCCGCCGACCATGACGCTGATGCGATCGCAGAGCGCGAACGCTTCTTCCTGATCGTGAGTGACGTAAACGGCCGTGAGGCCGAGACGTGTCACCAGTTCGCGCAACTCGCTTCGCGTCTCTTCACGGAGCGAGACGTCGAGGTTCGATAATGGCTCGTCGAACAGGAGCAACGTAGGCTGGATGGCGATTGCACGAGCGATCGCGACGCGCTGCTGCTGCCCGCCGGAGAGCTCGTCGACGGCGCGTCTTTCGTAGCCGGGAAGTTGGACCAGATCGAGCGCGCTCATCACGCGTTCGCTCATCTCGGCTTTCGAAGCGTGGCGCGCGCGCAGTCCGAAAGCGACGTTTTCGAAGACGTTCAGGTGCGGAAAGAGCGCGTAGTTTTGAAAGACCATGCCGAAACCGCGACGCTCCGTCGGAAGGTTTGTTATATCGGCGTTTTGAAATTCAACCGAACCGGAGTCCGGCTTCTCCAGGCCTGCAATCATACGCAGCGTTGTGGTCTTGCCGCAGCCGGACGGGCCAAGTAGACCGAAGAACTCGCCCTGTTCGACGTCGAGTGAGACATCGTTGACGGCGCGAGTCGATCCAAAGCTGCGGGAGATGTTCTTTAGAGACAGAAGTGAAGTCATTTTCCGTTTATCGTTTGTCATCTTTCATTTTCCGTTTTTCCAAAAATGACAAATGACAAATGGAAAACGACAAATGGAAAATGACTACCGGTTCTTACCACGGATTTCAGTGTCCCAGTATCTTAACCAATCGCTTCCGTTTTTTCGCAACAGCTCCCAGTCCAGCGGCAGCGTCGTGAACGGTTCGTTCATCCACGCGGGCAACTGCGAACGATCCAGATCGGTGCGCACCGGAATGCGGTAATACTTCTCCGCCGCGTACTTCAAACTTTCAGGCGTCGTCACAAACTCGTAAAACCGCTTCGCCTCTTCCTGGTTTGGTCCACCGCGAACGAGTGCGATGCCGTCGATGATCAGCGGCGTTCCGCTTGCCGGCACGACGTAGCCGACAGGCAGGTTCTTCTGGTCCTTGAACAAGCGGACGTCGGGCATGTCCCACAGCGTGACGAGACCCTCACGACGCGCGAGTTTCTGCATCAGAAGCGTGCCGTCGGCGGTGTACTCGTGAACGTTAGCATCCAGTTTTCGCAGCCAGTCGAAGCCCTGGTCCGGCTTGCCGGTGTCTTTGTAGAACCGCCAGATCATGGCGCCGAAGATGGCGCGCATCGTGTCGGACGGGTTTGGATTTCGGATCAGAACCTTATCGCGCCACTTTGCATCCAATACGTCGTCCCAGTCGCGCGGCGCGTCCGCCGCGGAGACGGCGTCGCTGTTATAGGCGATTACCTGGGGTGTTTCGTAGGTTCCGTACCAGCGGTCCTTGTCGTCGCGCGCTGTAGTTGGGACTTTGTCGGCCCACGTGGGCCGATATTCCGCCAGGAGGTTTTCTTCGGCGGCGAGTTGAAAAGTGGTGTGTGACGCGCCCCACCAGAGGCCGGCTTGCGGGCGGTTGCGTTCGACGCGGACGCGTTCGAGGACTTCGCGCGACCCCATGTCGAGAAACTGGATGTCGGCTTCGGGATGCTGTTGTTTGTAACGTCCGATGAAGTCTCTTAACAGGTCCTGGCCGTGCGGCGTGTAGATCAGCAGCCGGTTTTGGCTGTTGTTGGTCCCGGAACGGCAGGACACAAGCAGGGCTAGTGCCAGCGCGGCGAGAGAAAATGTGCGTCGCATCGCGCTATGCTACCATTAACGACCAATGAGCACGATGAAACGCAGACTTATCAGAGCCGGTGGATGGCGCGTTGCGAAACGCGTTATTAAACCGATACCGATCGTGGGGACGATCTTCGCGTTCGGACTGGCTGGTTATGAGATTAAGAGGAAAGGCTTGATCTTCGGCGCGGTGCATGTCGGGCTCGACGTGACGCCCGTCGTCGGAACTGCGAAAGGCGTGCTCGAGCTCTTCACCGGCGATCTCATCCCCGATAAAGCCGACCGCCGAAAACGCACGCTTACGCGAACACAGAGACCCGTGGACGTTCGGTGAAGGGGCGTGCTTGCTCGTACGCGTGGGTCAGTTTGAAGAGCGTTGGTTCAGACCAGTATGGGCCCAGCAACTGAAATCCGATCGGTAATCTTTCCGACGACAGCCCGCACGGCACACTGATGCCGGGTACGCCAGCCAGGTTCGCAGTCACCGTGTAAATATCGTTGAGATACATTGCCAGCGGATCGTCTACCTTTTCACCAAGCGCGAACGCAGGCGTCGGCGACGTCGGCGTGATGATCGCGTCGCAGCCCTGGAAAGCCGACAGAAAGTCGTTCTTGATCAACGTTCGCACTTGCTGCGCTTTGCGATAGTAAGCGTCGTAATAGCCGGCGGAAAGCACGTACGTCCCAAGCATGATGCGCCGTTTCACTTCAGCGCCAAACCCCTCTTCACGCGTCCGCCGATACATCTGCCGCAGCTCCGGCGTGTCCTCAGCGCGAAACCCATAACGAACGCCATCGAACCGAGCGAGGTTCGACGACGCTTCAGCCGTTGCGATGATGTAGTAAACGGCAATCGCGTACTTCGCATACGTGAGATCGACGTCGACGATCTCAGCGCCAAGATCGCGATACACGTCGACAACGGCTTTCACCGCGTCGCCGACTTCGCTATCGAGCCCTTCGACGAACAGCGCGCGCGGAAAACCGAGTCGCGCACCTTTCAAATCGCCCGCCAACGACGCAACATAGTCAGGAACCGGAACATCAGCCGTCGTCGAATCACGCGTATCCCGCCCGGCAATCGCACCCAACACGCGCGCCACATCCTCAACGTTGCGCGCAAACACGCCAACCTGATCGAGCGACGAAGCAAACGCGACGAGACCATAACGCGAGTTACGGCCGTACGTCGGTTTCATACCGACGACGCCACACAACGACGCCGGCTGTCGAACGGATCCGCCAGTGTCCGAACCAAGCGCGACCGGCACGATTCCCGCCGCAACCGCCGCCGCCGATCCACCCGACGATCCGCCCGGCACGCGCGTCGTGTCCCACGGATTTCGCACTGGTCCAAACGCGGAGTTTTCATTCGACGATCCCATCGCAAACTCGTCACAGTTTGTCTTACCGATGATGACCGCGCCGGCCGTTTGCAGACGTTCGATAACGGTCGCGTTGTAAGGCGGATGATAGTCGGCGAGAATGCGCGACCCGCAGGACGCTTGCAGCCCGCGAACGCAGATGTTGTCTTTGACCGCCACCGGAACACCGGCCAGTGGGCCATCGCTGTTCTCGACCGCCGCGGCGCGTTCCAGCGCGCCCGCGCGATCGATTTCGAGAAACGCATTCAGCGTCTCGTTGAGGTTCTCGGCTGCCGCTACGGCTTGTTCTACTGTTTTGACCGACATGAAGATTTACAGCACCTTCGGGACGCGAAAATGACCTGACGCCGGATCGGGCGCTTCAGCAAGTGCCAGCTCCTGACCGAGCGACGGCTGAATCTCGTCGTTGCGGGAGGAGTCCGTCTTTTCACCTTCAGGCGTCAGACCGCCGAGCGCGGGCGGCACGTTCGCCGTGTCGAGCTGGTTCAGCTGCTCGACGTAGTTAACGATCTCAGTCATCTGCGGGACGAAGACCTTGAGCTCGTCTTCACCCAAATCAAGATGAGCGAGCTGGGCCACCTTCGCGATGTCTTTCTCTTCTATTGGCATAACTTTTCAGGGTCGATCAGAAACTCGATCGTGCCGACAACCGGCTGGCCCAACAGCGAATTGATCTTGTAGATCATCTGCCCGCGCATCGCGTGCAACTGCTTTTGCCAGATGGCGTCGGCGACAGCGACGCGCAGCGTGCGGCCCTGCAATGCCACCGGCAGCGCGCGATCTTTCAGTCCTTCGCCCGCGCAATGCTTCCACGCCGCGATGGCTGCCGCTTCCGCGACCTCCGGCGCGTTGCCGGACGCGCGCAGCACGTTGGGCAATAATTTGATCAATGCCTCCATGGGTTGTTGCGATCTGGGATTGAAACACGCAAACTCTTCACCCGCAAGTATGCCAAATCATCCGCGTGAAAAACTGATACTCGCGTCGAGCAGCCCACGGCGCAAGGAATTGTTGATAGCAGTGGGTTGGGAATTTGAAGCGATTACGGCCGGGATCGACGAGTCGGTGAGGCCCGGCGAACATCCCGCGGCTTACGTCCGGCGGCTCGCGAAATCGAAAGCCGAAGCCGTCGCAGCGACACTGCAACACGGACTAATCCTCGGCGCAGATACCACGGTTGTTGTGGACGACGAGATCCTGGGCCAACCGGAAGACGATCAGGACGCGAAACGAATGTTGAATCTGTTAAGTGGCAGGTGGCACGAGGTGCTGACGGGCGTCGCACTCGTTCGCGTCGGTAGCGAAGCGCGAGTCGAGCATGAGACGACGCGCGTGCGTTTTGCTGAGATGAGCGACCGCGAGATCGACTGGTACATCTCGACCGGTGAAGCGCGTGGCAAAGCCGGCGCGTACGGTATTCAAGGCGCAGCCGGTCTCTTCATCAAAGAGATTGAAGGCGATTATTTCAACATTGTGGGACTACCGATCAGGTTGGTATACGAACTAATAAAAGACTGATCCGCCGTCGATGTTAATGCCCTGGCCGTTGATCCCGCGGCCTTCATCGGACGCGAGCAACAACGCAACCGCCGCCACTTCTTCAGCAGTCGCCAATCGATTCTGCGGGCTCATCTTCTCGAGCGTCTCGCGAGCCTCCTGCGCGGAACGTCCGGTGCGAGATGTGATCTTCTCGATTCCGCGCGCGACCATTTCCGTATCGACATAACCCGGACAGATCGCATTCACGGTGATTCCGGACGTAGCGACTTCCAGCGCCACGGACCGCGTCAGTCCCAGCACGCCGTGTTTCGAAGCTGAGTACGCAGCGATGTACGGCGCTCCGGTTTTTCCCGCAATCGACGCCACATTGATTATTCGGCCCCAGTTTTTTCTCAACATCGCGGGCACTGCCGCGCGCGTGCAGTAAAACGTTCCGGTAAGGTTGATCGCGAGGTGACGCAGCCACATCTCATCGGACGTGGCGACGATCGTTGCGCTCTCGGCGATGCCGGCGTTATTGACGAGAATGTCGACGTCGCCCAAACGCTCGCGCGTCTCTTCAAACATACTCGCCACGTTTTGCGGATCCGACACGTCGCACACTAGCGCGATCGCGTCGTTGCCGATCTCAGCCGCAACCGCTTCGACCTGCTCCGCGGTCCGGGCCGCCACAGCGACGAGCGCGCCGTGACGCGCGAACGACAATGCGATTGCGCGTCCGATGCCTCGGCCGCCTCCGGTGATGAGTGCGATTTTTCCGTCCAGCATTATTCAGTGACCAGTGAAACGAGGATCGCGCTTTTCGAAGAACGCTCGCACGCCTTCGTGCCCGTCCTCGGATTGAAAACAACGCAGTTGCGACTCGGTCTCGTAGCGCATCATCTCGTCGAGACTCGATTCGCCGCTCATGTAGATCGCTTGTTTCACGGCTGCGATAGCGATCGGCGGCGCCGCGCGCAGGCGTTCCGCGAGTTGCAGCGTCGCGCTTTCCAACTCTTCCGGCGCGACGACCTTATTTACGAGGTTCAGTCGCAGCGCTTCGGCGGCGTCGATCGAATCGCCAAGAAAGAACAGCTCGCACGCTTTGTTCGGCGTGACGAGTCGCGGCAGAAAGTAAGTGCCGCCCCAGTCAGGATGAAGACCGACTTTGACAAAAGATTGCGTGAACGTCGCGTTGCTGGCGGCGATGCGCAGGTCGCAGGCGAGCGCGAGATTCAAACCGGCGCCCGCGGCCGGGCCATTGATCGCTGCGATGACGGGTTTCGTCATGCTCCGAATCGCCGCGATCACGCGACGGCCGGCTCCGAGAATGCGCGCGAACTCGTCCGAGTCGCCGCGATCCATCAACTCCGCCATGAAAGCGACGTCGCCGCCGGAGCAGAACGCTCGTCCGGCGCCGGTAATGACGACGACTTTGACCGCGCGGTCGCTGCCGGCGTGTTCGAGCGCTTCGGCGAGGTCGCGACGCATGTGACCGATGAAGGCGTTCAGCTTATCAGGACGATTCAGCGTGACCGTCGTGATGCCTTCGCTTTCGGAAACGAGAATGTGCTCGTACATTGATTGGTGCTTTGTGTTTAGTGCTTTGTACTTTGTTCCCTATTGAAAACTCTGTTTGTTATTTTGGAACTCACAGTTGCGAACAAAGAACGAAGTGCAAAGCACTAAGCTCTAATTCCCTTTGAATTGCGGGGGACGCCTTTCGACGTAAGCTTGTAAACCCTCGCGTGCGTCTTCTGATTGGAAGAGTTGTTGCTGTAATTCGCGTTCTAACGCCAACGCCGATTCGAATGAAATCTCGGAACCCGTTTGTACGGCACGTTTGATTTTGCCGACCGATAACACGGATTTGTTTGGTGTCGTGAACTGCCTTGCATACTCCAGCACATCTGATATGAAGTCGTCACTTTCAATTAGTTTATTGACCAGCCCAAGCTCCAGCCCGCGTTCGAAGTCAAACAGGTCGCCAGTTGCCATCAACTCAATCGCTTTGGCTTTACCGACGAGCCGCACGAGCCGTTGCGTTCCGCCCGTGCCCGGCAACACGCCGAGATTGACTTCGGGCAGGCCCATCTTTCCCGCACCCTTGCTGGCTATGCGAATGTCCGCCGCCATCGCGACTTCCAGGCCGCCGCCGACGCAATGGCCGTTGATCGCGGCGATCACGAGCTTCGGCGTCTGCTCCAGCCGCACCAGCGTTTCGTTAGCGTGAAGACAGAAGTAGTACTTGAACGAGGGCGTGACGCTCGCGAGCATCTCGATGTCCGCGCCCGCGCAAAAAAACTTCTCGCCGGCGCCAGTGATGACGATCACCTGCACGGCGTCGTCCATTCGCGCCGTGAGGATCGCGCGATCGAGCTCCTGCATCATCTCGTAGCTGTAGGTGTTCGCTCGACCGTCGTTCAGCGTCAAGACCGCAACGCCATCCGCAACGTTGTATTCGACTTTCATCCTTGTAATCCGTGCGTCCATATACTCAGGTTTTCAGGTATCGTGGGAGTTACCGGCTCGATCAGCAATCCCGGGGCAAACCCGCCGAGAAACAGTTGCGTTACGTGTTGCGCCAGTTCATGGACCTGCAATTTTCCCTGCGGGTCGTACCAGTTATAGATCCAGTTCATCATTCCGAACAACGCGTACGTGGCGACGGTCAGATCGACGGCGCGGTTCTTCGTCAACTCCTGCACTTCCTGAAGGATCTTGCGCGCGAGCTTCGTGTAGTTGTCTTTACGCGTTGAGACGTGCGCGTGCAGGTCACCGCGCAGCGACTCCGCTTCGTGCGAGAGCACCTTCATTTCGGCCATGTTCGCGGCGAAGAACGAAAGGTGGTTCTCGATGAAGATCCGGAGTTTGACGAGCGGATCGTCAACGTCGCGTAGCTGCTGTTCGAGCCGTTCGAGCACGCGTCCGAAACAGTTATCCTGGATCAGAAACAGCAGCTCTTCTTTCGAGCGGCAGTAGTGGTAAAGGCCGGCGAGGCTGACGTTCGTCGCGCGCGAGATGTCGCGCATCGACGTCGAGTGATAACTCTTCTCGGCGAAGATGCGCGCCGCGGTGCGTAGAATAAATTCGAGTTTCTGATCGTGTCGCGAAACCTGCTGCAATGGTCTATAGCCTCACGTACTCGAAATCAAAAGGCTTCCCCTTGATTCCCGCCGCGGGTGGCGCGATCCAGTTCGCGATCTTGCCGGGCTCGTAAACCGGATGCATCAGGCTGCGGACGTACTCGCGATCCTCCATCGTCGGCAACCACTCCGTCTTGCGCTGCTCAAACTCTTCCTTCGAAATCAGATTGCCCTGGATATCGAACGAATGACCGGCGTACTCGCCGACGTGACGATGAAAACGCGGATGCGGCAGGTACAGCCGCTCGCTCCTGCCTTCGTCGGCCAGCACCTTGTTCCAGCGCGCCAGGCCTTTCTCGCAATCCTTCACGTACTCGGTGCGCAACACTTCATTTAGCGCATTGCGCATCGGCACTTCGCGCGATTTCAGTTGACCGTCCTCGACGACGGCCATGTTGAAGATCTCATTCGCCGCCGTGTGTTCCGTGAACTGCTCCTGCTCCTTGTAGCGGCCCTTCAATCCCGCCGCGAAGAAGTCGGCGGAGTTGGAACTGATCTCGCCGCCGAAGAGATCGAGTGAATAGCTGAACCAGAAGTTGATGTACTTCTGGACGATTTCGAGCGGAATGCCGCCAAGCTCGCGAACATTGTCGATGCCGCCCTCTTTCATCAACTGGGCCGTGCGTCTGACCACGCGGCCGAGACCGGTGTCGCCTACGAACATGTGGTGCGCTTCTTCGGTGAGCATGAAGCGGCACGTGCGCGCGAGCGGTTCGAAACCGGATTCCGCGAGTGCCGAGAGCTGGTACTTGCCGTCGCGGTCGGTGAACATCGTGAACGCGAAGAAGTTGAGCCAGTCGTCGCAGGGTTGATTGAACGCTTCGAGAATGCGCGGTTTGTCCTTGTTGCCGCTGCGGCGGGCTAGCAGATCGTCTGCTTCGTCGCGGCCGTCGCGTCCGAAGTAGCCGTGGAGCAGGTAGACCATGGCCCAAAGGTGACGGCCTTCCTCGACGTTCACCTGAAACAGGTTTCGCAGGTCGTAAAGAGACGGGCAGGTCTTGCCGAGTTGCCGCTGCTGTTCGACTGACGCCGGTTCCGTGTCGCCTT
>DASURS010000263.1:0-11314 GCA_036279935.1 Pyrinomonadaceae bacterium | reverse complement strand
AAGTCGAGCCAAACGCCGAAGTAGCGATGCACTTCAACGCCGCCGGCGTCGGGCGGGATTGGTTTCGTATTGACGGTATCGCCAGTGGTCTCGACGGTCGCTCGCGAAGTTCCGAAATACGGAATCGTCAGAACGTCGGTTGCGCTTGCGCCCAGCACCGGCAACGTCTCCGCCGCGTTGCGCGGGTAAGTCTGCGTCGCGTAAGCCATCGACGTCACCTGAGTGGTGAACGATCGGAAGAATACGCGCACGTCAGACGCAGTTGTTCCCAAACTGCGATAACGCACCCGAGCGATCGCGAAGTTGAAAACCGGATCGCCTTCGCGCAGTTCGCCCAGATACAGGCGGCTGTCCTGCTGATCGGTCGCGATCTGATCGAACAAGTGCATCGGCGACGGCGTCGCGCCGTCACACGCAGTAATGAACCCTGACAGGTAGGCCAACGGATCCGGCGAGGCCGTGCTGAGCGTCCGACCCGACTGGCTTTCGCCCGGCCGCAGCGCAAACACGCGCAAGTCGGCGCTCAACCACGACGTCGGACCATCGAGCATGTACGGATTTGGCTGGCGGAACAACGTGATGTCGTTCGTGCAACCGTGTCCCTGAACGTTGACGGACATCTGCACGTCGCGAAACTCAGGCGTCGCTCCGACCGCCGGGAACATTGCTGTCCCGGTGAAACGGATGCCGTACTCGAACGTCACGCGCTGCGGTGTGTCGAGCGCCGACGCTCCAGTCACTTCGAGCAACATTTGCGTCGGGAACGCAGCAATGTTCGCCACGACTGGTCCACCGCCGGGATCCGTGAAGGCAAACGCCGGCGCAAACGCCGTAAGCTGCGCCGCGGTCGGCGTCGCGGTCGTGATGCCGAGCTGCGCGGGCGTGTAGCCATCTACAAGCAGATAAAACGTCGGCGAGATCTCACTGACGCCGCCAACGGCCGCTGCCTCGACTTCATCGTGCGAGAAGTGACTGCGATCGGCGACGACGGTGCAGTGCTGGTTACTGAGACGAACGAACTGCGCGCGTGTACACGGGCGACCGTTCGAGTCGACGATGAAAACCATGTAGTAGCCCGGAGGCGCGACGGTCGCATCGTTCAGCACCTGCACTTCGATCGTGTTTGGTCCGGAAGACGCGAAGCTCAACGGCACGTGACGTTGTTCGGTGTTCGTGTGGTGAGTGCTGGCGCAGGGACGCATCAAGGCGACGGAGTCGATGGTGGCGCCTGATTCAACCTGATACTGGATCGTGAACGCGCCGCCGTAATGAATCCGGTCCGCTGGTCCACCTGTGCCGCTGATGGAATCGATGATCGGACGCTGTCCCTGATGGAAGTAAGGAGGTTCGTAGATCTCCATGTGCTTCTCATCAGTCGGGCGCGGCGGCGTGAGACTCGGCTCGTGCGGATCGGAACCGCCGGAGACAAGCACGCTTCCGTCCGGAAGCAACACGGCGGTCGAGTGATACGTGCGCGGCGCGTGCATCGACGCGACCGGCGTGAACGCCGCGGTCGGATTCGCCGGATCGAACGGCACTGACGGATCGTAGATCTCGGCTTCTTCCTGCGCGTGCTCCTGCGCCGTTGCGTCCCAGGTGTGCGGTCCCCATTTGTATTGATCGTGACCGCCGATGATCAGCACCTTGCCGTCAGGAAGCAGAATCGCGTTGACGTTGACGCGCGGGTGATTCATCTGGCCCGCGGGAGACCACGCCGGCGTCGCCGCCTGCGTGTCGAGGATCTCGCAGCTCGTGTGATCGCCGTGCTGCGCGCTTCCGTCCCACCAGCCGCCGCCGATGAGCAGAATGCGGCCTGCCTGCGCGGGCGCGAGCAACACTGACGTGCCTTCTTCGCGATAACGATTAGCGGGCAATATCGGCTGCGTCGGATCTGCGGGATCGAAATAGTCCTGCCAAGCTCCGGACGTCGCGCCGGTCATCTCGAACGACGCAGTCGGACCGATCATGTTCATGATCGACGTTTCCGTTCCGCTGTAACGAAACGAAGTCGGAATGTAGAAAACACGCCCGCCTCGAACGAGGTGCATTCCCGGATACATGAACAACGGCTGTTCGCTGCCGCCCGTCACGCGCCTGCCGCCGGTGATCACCTGCGGTAGATAGTTGGGTGGACGAAGAATCTCGGCGTCGATAACGATTGGACCCGGCGAGTCGCCCGAGAAAACGGCTACTGATCCGTCCGCCAGCACAATCGCGGTCGGATACCAGCGCCCGGCGATCATTCCCGTCGGATAGACGACTCCGGGCAGTGCCGGCGCAGCGCGTCCGGCAATCTTGGACCATCGTTCGAGCACCGGATCGTAAACGTGGAGCGACACGTTGTCGTGCGTGCCCGCGCCGTCGCCGCCGACGGCGAGCAGACGTCCATCAGGAAGAAAAACAGTGTGACAGCAGAAGAGGTCGATATCTGGATCGTCGCTCGTCGTCGGCACGCCGGTATGCGGCGGAGTTGATTCGTCAAACTCGGGCATGAACCAGCGTCCGACCGCGGTTGAAGGCGCCAATGTCGGGTCCCAGCTCCACGATCGATGCAGTAACTCGGAGCTCTCCCAGCCGCCGGAGAACATCAGCACGTGGCCGGTGTGCATCAGGGCCATGTGGACTGCGTAAACGCCGATGTTGTCGCCGGGTGCGGCCGAGTCGCCGGGTGTTTGGGTGGGAACGGGAGCGGTTGCAGGATCGAGTGTCGGGTCGGCTGTGCGCCAGCGACCATGAATTGACGGGGTGCCGTCGTGCATGCGTTTCTCCTCTGTGAATCGCGGCCTTTACTCGCGCGGTGAGGTTATCAATGGACCAGCCGCGCCTTGTTCAACTCTCATGCCACTCCGTTTTCCTGAATGATCGTGCAAACAGAGTTAAATCCGTGTCCTGTTTACTGCACACTCGCCTATGAACAGTGTCGACAACTGAGGACTCGCCCGGGCGGATGGCTTCAAAACAAACCTGTTGCGGTTTTCGTGCTTAGGTGGTACTTATCGAGCAAGATAAACCTCCCCCGACATTCAAATATCCCCCGCGAAGCTGTTACTTGGTCCATTGGGTCTTCGATAACGAGAAGGAGAATTCAATGTTCAGGCTAGTTCCGTCTTTGGTCCGCGCCTTTGCGTGCGGGCTGTTCATCCTGCTCCCCATCATTTCCGCCAACGCTCAATTCAGGGCCGGTATTCAGGGAACCGTCGCGGACTCCACTGGCGCTCTCGTGCCGAACGCCAACGTCACGCTCACAAATAAAGAGACCGGCAGCAAGCAAACGACGACGACGAACGACGACGGCTTCTACCGCATCTCCGGTCTGCCGCCCGGCGCGTATCAACTGCTGGTCGAGAGGAGCGGTTTCAAGCGACAGATCTTCGAAAACGTGGTCATCAACGCCGAAGAAACGCAGGGCCTGGACGTGGTGCTCGCCACCGGTGAGGTGGCTGAGACGGTGACGGTCACTGAAGAAACCGCGCCGGCACTGGAGACTGAAAACGGAAACGTGACGCGGGCTTTGACTACGAGAGAGATCCGCCAGTTGCCGCAGGTCGGGCGAGATCCATACGAGTTGATACGCCTGACGCCCGGCGTGTTCGGCGATGGCGCGCGTGCGAGCAACGGGCAGGCGATCAATCTTCCCAACACGACCGGCCCCGGCGGCTCGAACAATTCGATCTTCCAGACGGAGAACCAGGTCCAGGTCTCGGCCAACGGCCAGCGTCTTTCAGCCAACAACTACATGATCGACGGCGTGAGTGTTAACAGTTTCAACTGGGGCGGCGCCGCGCTGGTTACGCCGAATCAGGAGTCGATAAAAGAAGTTCGCGTGTTGTCGGCCACGTATTCAGCGGAGGACGGCCGCAACTCCGGCGCGCAGGTGAAAGTCGTTTCGCAAGGCGGCGCAAACGATTTCCACGGTTCAGCGTTCATCAAGTACAACTCGCCGAAGCTGAACGCCTTTAATAAGTTCGGCGGACCCGGCGCGCCGCCGGTTCGCGTCAACGACTACATCCGCCAGTTCGGCGGCAGCGTCGGTGGACCACTTTACCTGCCGCGCTTCGGCGAAGGCGGCCCGAGCACGATCTGGGGACCGAACAAATCATTTTTCTTCTTCTCGTACGAAGGACTGCGCAACAGCAACACCGGAGTCGGCCGCGGCTTCGTCGAGACGCCGGAGTTTCGGCAGCAGTTACTGCAACTTCGTCCCGGCGGCGTAACCGCACGCATTCTCATGGCTTCGGGCATCACGCCGCGAATCATCAACACGTTCGCGCCGAGCTGCGCCGTCTTCGGAAACGATCCGAATCGCTGTCGAGTCGTCGCGGGCGGGATGGACCTCGGTTCGATCACCGGCTCGTTGGGCGAGTACGTCTCGCTCGGCAATCCGACGGGTGGCGGGTTCGACGGCATTCCCGACATTCAGGAAATCCAGTGGACGCTTCCGGGTTTCAATCGCGGCAACCAGTACAACGTTCGCCTCGACTTCCTGCGCAGCGCCAAGGACAGCCTGACACTGAGCACTTACGTCACGCGGCAGAACAACCTGAACAGCGACAACGCCGCGCAGAGCCGTCCGATTGCGGACCTTCCGTTCAAGCCGCTGAATACGTCGGGAACGATCATCTACCGCCGTATCATCTCGGCTACCTCGATCAATGAAGCACGCTTCAACGCAACGCGGTTCTCGGTGGACCAGGTGAGTGACTCTTCGAACACAAACTTCGGCATTCCGCGAGTGGAAGTTGAAGGTCTTCCGTTCGATCGCATCCGGTTCGGCGCGCCGCGCGGTGAAGGCACACCCGGAATTTTCGCGCAAAACATCTTCGAGTTCAGCGACACGCTGACCAAGCTGATTGGCAATCACGGGTTCAAGTTCGGCGGCGTGTTTCGCATCGAACAGGACAACAGCGACTTGTCCGGCGGCTCGCGTCCGATCTATTCGTTCAGCGGTCTCTTCAACCTGGCGAACGACACGCCGATCTTCGAAGGCGTTAACGCCGATCCGCGCACCGGCCTGCCGGCGGACGCTCAACGCTATTTCAGCACGAACTACTATGCCGGCTTCGTGCAGGACGATTGGAAAGTACGACCCAACTTCACGCTCAATCTCGGTCTGCGTTACGAATACTACGCACCGCTGAAAGAGAAGGACGAGCGTTTGAGTAATCTGTTCTTCGGTACGAACGGTTTGATCGATTCGCGTGTGGTGGCGGTCGATGAACTTTACGAACCCGACCGGAACAACTTCGCGCCACGCATCGGCTTCGCTTACAGTCCGCACGTCAAGTTTTTGGGTCTCGGCGGTGACACCGGTGAGTCGACAGTCATTCGCGGCGGTTTCGGCATTGCTTACAACCGCATTCCAGTTGCACCGCTGGCGAACGTGCGCGGCAATCCACCGTTCTTTGCTCGTTTCGGACTCTGCTGCGGCACTCGGGTCGGCGATTTCGGCACACCGTTCGCCAACGGCCAGATTCTCTACGCAACCGGCTCGAGCAATTCGCTGACGAGCTATCCGCAAAACCCGGCGTTGGGCCAGGGCATCAACCCCATCAACGGAGCGCCTAACAGCGGTTCAGTCGAGATCTGGGGCGCGCCGCAGGACTTGCCGAATCCTTACGTCTACACCTACTCGCTGGAAGTGCAGCAGGAGCTGCCGGCAAAGTTGACGGCGACGCTCGGTTATCAGGGCAGTGCGGGTCACAAACTGATTCGCCTGGTCAACCAGAACTTCCTGTACGCGAACAACCCGGCGTTCTTCCAGGTGTTCTTTACGACACCCGACGTCAACTCGAACTACAATGCGCTCAATGCGAACCTCGTTCGTCGTTTTTCCGACGGTCTGCAACTACAGGCGAACTATCGCTGGAGCAAAAGTATTGATCAGTTGTCTTACGAGGGACCGGGCTTTGTCACTAACCAAACGTTCCCGCAGGACAATCGCACCGAACGCGGACCTTCGGACTTCGACGTGCGGCACTTCTTCAATCTCTCGGGCTTGTATGAACTGCCGTTCTTCCGGCGGCGGAATGACTTTGCCGGTAAAGTTTTGGGAGGCTTCGAGGTGACCGGCGTTGTCACAGCGCGAACCGGTTTTCCGTTCACGCCGGTGGTCGGCGGCTGCACCAGCACGCCGGGTGGCCCATCGCTTTGTCCGGTCCGCCCGCAGGGTTATAGTGGACCAACCAACATCGACACGTCCGACCAGGCATTCATGACGGGTAGCAATTTCCCCGGTGGCGGCGCACCGTTCTTTACTGTTTTCGATTTGCCGAATAACAGCATCGCGCCTCCGGGAATCGGACGCAACTCGTTCCGTGGTCCAGGCTATTTCAGTGTCGACATGAGCGTCGTCAAACACACGCGGCTCGGCGGTTTTCTCGGCGAGGCGTCGGAGCTGGAGTTGCGCGCGAACTTCTTTAACGTGTTCAATCAGCTCAACCTGAAGCCCTTTGAATTCGGCAGCGACGCGACGACGATCGGTTTCTTCGATCCACGCGGGCCGAGCGAACCGGGAGTGCTGACGAACAATCCGCGGTTTGGCATCGCGACCGCGGGGCTTGCCGGTCGCGTGGTTGAGTTGCAAGCGCGTTTCAGATTCTAGTGTTGTACTGAAAAAGTAATTTTGGTCTTTAGAACTACAATTCTCTCTGCGCTGCCTCGGCGGCCTCTGCGTTTGCGGTGAGCGCTTTTTGCAGCCATTTTTACCGCGGAGTCGCCGAGGTCGCAGAGGTAGCGCAGAGACACGGTTAGTTTAATTAAATGAGACACACAAAACCCCTAACGCTATTGCTCTGCCTGCTCTTTGTCCTGGCGCTTTTCCTGTCGACGCCGCCCAGCTCGGCGCAACGTAGTAATGAAATCGAAGCGCGCGTTTCAGCCCTGCTGGCGCGGATGACGCTCCAGGAGAAGTTGGGCCAACTGCAACAACTCGACGGCCAGGGAGATGGAAATTTTCGGCCCGAGCACGTCGACATGGTCCGCAAAGGCTTGCTCGGCTCGACGCTGGGTGTCCGCAACGGAGGGCGTCCGAATCAACTGCAACGCATCGCGGTCGAAGAGTCGCGTCTGAAGATCCCGCTGTTGTTCGGCTTCGACACGATTCACGGTTATCGCACGATCTTTCCGATACCGCTCGCAGAGGCGGCGTCGTGGGATCCGTCGCTGGCGGAGCGTTCAAGCAGTATCGCCGCGAAGGAGGCGTACGCCGCCGGTCTGCGCTGGACGTTCGCGCCGATGGTCGACATCGCGCGCGATCCGCGTTGGGGACGAATTACCGAAGGTTCGGGTGAGGATCCGTTTCTCGGCGCTGCGTTCGCTCGCGCTCGCGTGCGTGGGTTTCAGGGCGACGACTATTCCGTCCCCGGCAAGCTACTCGCTTGCGCGAAGCACTGGGTCGCGTACGGCGCCGCGGAAGGCGGGCGCGACTACAACACCACCGAAGTCTCCGAACAGACGTTGCGCTCGATCTACTTCCCGCCGTTCAAGGCAGCCGTCGATGCAGGCGTCGGCACTTTCATGAGCGCATTCAACGCCTTGAACGGCGTTCCGACGTCGGCGAACCACTTCACGTTGACGAAAGTGTTGCGCGACGAATGGAAGTTTGACGGTTTCGTCGTCAGCGACTACACCGCCGTGCAGGAACTGATCGCGCACGGTTACGCCGCCGATGGTAAAGACGCTGCGCGTCTCGCGTTGAACGCCGGAGTCGACATGGAGATGGTGAGCCGGCTTTTTAATCAAGACGGTCCGCCGTTGTTGCAGGAAGGGAAAGTGACGCAGGCGACGATCGACGAAGCAGTACGGCGAATATTGCGGATCAAGTTTCGCGCCGGTCTGTTCGAACATCCTTACGTTGACGAGTCGCTCGAGAAGACCGCGTGGTTGACTCCCGAGAGTCGCGCTGTCGCGCGTGACATCGCCGGACGTTCGATGGTGTTGCTGAAGAACGAACGCGAGACGTTGCCGCTGGCGAAGTCGATCGGATCCGTTGCGGTGATTGGGCCACTTGCCGACGACAAGCGTTCACCGTTGGGTTGGTGGTCAGGAGATGGAAAAGATGCTGACACGGTCACGCCTCTCGCCGGGATTAAGAGCAAGGTTTCTCCGCAGACGAAAGTGACGTACGCGAAAGGGTGTGACATTCTTGCCGACGATACGTCCGGTTTTGCGGAGGCTGTCGCGGCGGCGCGTGGCGCCGACGTTGCTATCGTGGTTGTTGGCGAACCCAAGGATTTTTCCGGCGAAGCTGCGTCGCGGGCATCACTCGACTTGCCCGGACGCCAGATGGATCTGGTCAAGGAAGTTGCGCGCGCTGGAAAACCGACGATCGTCGTGCTGGTGAATGGACGTCCGCCGGCGATCGGATGGATCGTCGACAACGTTCCCGCGATTCTCGAAGCGTGGATGAGCGGCACTGAATCCGGAAATGCGATCGCCGATATTTTATTCGGCGACGTCAATCCGGGCGGCAAGCTGCCGATTACGTTTCCGCGTCTCACCGGGCAGGTTCCCCTCTACTACAACCACTTGAACACGGGCCGTCCGCCTAAAGACGATCGTTACAACTCGAAGTACATCGACGCGCCGTGGACGCCGCAGTTTCCGTTTGGCTTTGGTTTGAGCTACACGCAGTTTCGCATTTCGAACGTGGAGTTGAGTGCGGCGCAGATTCGGCCGAATGGGACGGTTCGCGTCACGGCTGAAGTTGAGAACGTCGGCAAACGCGCAGGCGACGAAGTGGTCCAGGTTTACGTCCGCGACGTCGCGGCGAGTATCGCGCGGCCGGTGAAAGAGCTGAAAGGCTTTCAGCGTGTCACACTGCGGCCGGGCGAGAAGCGCCGGGTGGAGTTCGTGCTCGGACCGGAGCACCTCGGGTTCTACAACCAGGAGATGAAGTTCGTCGTCGAGCCGGGCGAGTTTCGCGTGATGGTTGGTTCGAATTCGCAGGACGTTACCGAGAAGACGTTTGTCGTCAATTAAAAAAATCCGTGTTTTCGTGCTGCTCGTATGTCTTGCGCTACCGGGCACGAGAATCGTCGTCGCGCAGACAAGTCTCCCACGCGATGACGAAGCATTTTTAAGCGATCTCCAGCAAAGATTATTTAGATACTTCTGGGAGCAAGCAGATTCAACGACGGGAATCGTCCCCGACCGCGCGCGCACTGACGGTTCCGCACTCGACGAGAATCATCGCGACGTCGGCAGCATCGCCGCGACCGGTTTCGGATTGTCATCGCTTTGCATCGCCGTGGATCGGCGCTGGATCGAATCGCCGCAGGCGATGGAGCGCACGCGAAACACTCTGCGCTTCTTCGCCGACCGCGCGTTTCACCAGCGCGGTTGGTTCTATCACTGGATCGATATCAAGACCGGACAGCGACGCTGGAACAGCGAGGTCTCGTCAATCGACACTGCGCTGTTGCTCGCAGGCGTCCTCACAGTGCGGCAGTGTTTTGCCCGCGATCCGGAAATCGTGCGTCTGGCGACGAAGATCTACCGGCGTGTCGATTTCCGATGGATGCTGAACGGCCATCCGCTTTTACTCTCGCATGGCTGGCGACCTGAGACGGGCTTTCTTCGTCCCCGCTGGGACACTTACAGCGAAGATGCGATTCTCTACCTGCTAGCGATCGGATCGCCTGCGTCCGCGATCTCTCCGCGAGCGTGGTATGCGTTGTGGAAGGACCGCTACCGCTACGCCGGCTATTCATACTTCACGACAATCGGTGTTCCGTTGTTCATGCACCAGTACTCGCACGCGTGGGTCGACTTTCGCGGTCGCCGGGAATCGCGAGGAGATCGCATTGACTATTTCCAAAACTCCGTCAACGCAACGCTGGCCCATCGCGAGTTCTGCATGCATCTCTCACACGCCTTCGCGGGTTATGGTCCGGACATGTGGGGCATCACGGCTTCCGATAGTGCTAAGGGTTATCTCGCCTGGGGTGGCCCACCTCGCGATCCGGACATCGACGGAACGGTGGTCCCATCCGCCGCCGGCGGCTCGCTGATGTTCACGCCGGAGCTGTCCGTCAAAACTCTGCGCGCCATGCGCGCGAAATTCGGCGATCGGATCTACGGTCGCTACGGTTTCGTCGACGCGTTCAACCCCAATAACGGCTGGGTAAACCCGGATGTCATCGCCATTAACCAGGGCATCATCCTCCTGAGCGCCGAGAACGCCCGCACCGCCTCCATCTGGCGTTGGTTCATGCAAAACCCCGAAATCCCCCTCGCTATGCGGCGCGTGGGTTTGGTTAAGCAGCAGGGTCGGACAACAGCGGAAAGAACTGCCCCTCGATCTTTTGTCCTGACGCGATGACAGGGACGCCTTCCAGCAATGGGGAATCGGAGGCGGAGAGGGTGCCGTCGCGGAAGGCATTGATGACAAGGCCGCGGCGCGGCGTGTCCGTTTCGTTGGCGTAGGAGCCATGGACCATGAACGGATGATGGAACGAACACTCGCCCGCTTTCAGTTCGATCGGAACCGGGTTGAAAGCCGCGCGTTGCGAAGACGTGAGCGAGTCGAGGATCGCGTCCATCTCGTTCGCAAAACTTGCGCGCGGCAGCAGCGGCCAGTGATGACTGCCGGGCACGTAGTGCAGACAGCCATTCTCACGCGTGGAATCGTCGAGCCCGATCCAGCACGAGACGTGCGCGACCGGCGTCGTCCTCGTCCAGTACGAATAGTCCTGGTGCCAGATCACGACACCGCCATGACGCGCAGGCTTGTAGAAAATCTGATCGTGCCAGAAACGCACCGGCCCACCGAGTAACTGCGCCGCCGGAACTACGAACCCCGGATGCCACAACAGATCGTGAAGCGCAGGCTTGATCCGCCACGCTCCGAGCGCATGAAACAGGATCTTCTCCGGATCCGCTGACTCGTTCGCGTTGAACTCGTAAAACAGCTCGTGACCCGGATGCGACGGGTCGACCAGTTCCGCCACTTCATCCCGCAGCACCTCGAGCTGACGCTCGTCCAACAGGCGAATCCCGGCCAGATACCCGTGCTCGCGATAGAAGCTAACCTGTTCTTCACTCAGACGATAACGCCGCCAGTCGTCAACAAACAGATCCGTAATGGGCTGATGGTACCGCGACAGGTCGTCGATCATTTATCGACAGATTACACCGAATCGAAGATACCTTCGCACTCCTTTTTGCGCGTTTACAAAAGGAACCAATAAGGAGGTGTTCCACATGCTCGAACGATATACCTATCAATCAGTGTTGGCGGCCTCGGAAATGATCCACTGGCGCATCGAGGACATCATCGGTGGCGAGAAGCGATTGGACTTTACCAAACCGTTCA
>DASURS010000262.1:0-7869 GCA_036279935.1 Pyrinomonadaceae bacterium | reverse complement strand
GACCGCGCCGATTGATGGTCCATTGTGGGGCTTCTGGCCCACGGGCGGCGCGTGGCTTTGCACGCATCTGTGGAACCACTACGAGTTCACCGGCGACAAAGCATTTCTCTCTCGCGCTTATCCGGTGATGAAAGGCGCGGCTGAGTTCTTCCTCGACACGCTGGTTCCCGAACCGAAACACAAATGGCTCGTGACGTGCCCGTCCATCTCACCTGAAAACCAGCACCCGGCCGGCGTCGCGATCTGCGCCGGCCCGGCGATGGACACTCAGATCATTCGCGATCTCTTCAGCCAGTGCGAACGCGCGGCTGAGATCCTTCGCATCGATAAAACCTTCAGCGCGCGACTCGCCGCCGTTCGACGACGGTTGCCGCCGATGCAGATCGGTAAAGCCGGACAGCTTCAGGAGTGGTTGGAAGACTGGGACCTCGAAGTGCGCGAGCCCCAACACCGTCACGTGTCGCACCTCTACGCGCTGTTTCCCAGCAATCAGATCACGCAGCGCGGCACGCCCGCTCTCTTCGCTGCCGCGCGAAAAAGCCTCGAGTTGCGTGGCGACGTCGGAACGGGCTGGAGCCTGGCGTGGAAGATTAACTTGTGGGCCAGACTGCGCGACGGCGATCGCGCGTACAAGTTGTTGCAGAAGGCGCTGTCGCCTGTTTATTCGAACGAGTTTCGCGGCGGTGGCGGCGTCTATCGCAACTTGTTCGACGCGCACCCGCCGTTTCAGATCGACGGAAACTTCGGCGCGACTTCCGGCATTACTGAAATGCTGTTGCAGAGTCACACGGGCGAGATCGAACTGTTGCCGGCGCTGCCGTCCGCATGGTCCAACGGCTCAGTCTCGGGTCTTCGCGCGCGCGGTGGATTTGAAGTCGAGATGTCGTGGAAGAATGGAGTTTTGGACCACGCGAGCGTGCGCAACCTCAACGGCAATCCGTGTCAGGTCCGCTATCGCGACCGCGTTGTTCGGCTCAAACTCAGGCGCGGAAGTAGCGTGATACTCGACAGCAGGTTAACCACAAGAGGCACAAAAGACACAAAAGGCACAATGGGAAATTCTGAAGGAAAGTAACGCTATTTTTTTTGGAAGTTGCTACTTCCGCTTTGAAATCTTCTTTGTGCCTTTTGTGTCTTTTGTGCCCTTTTGTGGTTAATCTCTTAAGAAGTCCGCCACCGCTTCGTTCAAACGCTTCGACTCGCACCCGGTCGCGAGATGACCGCAGTCACCTTGCAGCTCGAGCAACTTCGCGCCGGCAAAGGACGCGAATTCACTCGCTGGTCCGGGAGTGACGACGTGATCGCGTTTCGCGACCACTACGAGCAGTTTCGCTTTCACCGCTTTCGCCGCTCGCTCCAAAGACCCGCCAAATTCGCGGCTAACATCCAACTGCATCATCGCTTGTGTCTGCCGGATCTTGTCGTTTGCGTCAAAGCGCTTCGTATCGCGACCCGCTTTCTCGAACTCGGCAACCGCCTGCTCGCGTGTCTTACGGCGGTTGTAATCGTCCGGCGTCGACAGAAGTATTTCGCCGTAAGCGAAGTCAACTGCGCGCGACGGATTGACCGTGTAGTTGCCGTTCTTCCAATCGCGGTCGCGCATGAGCGCCTCGACCTGCGCCTGCCAGTGCATCAGATCGTACGGCGCCAAACGCGGCGAGCCGACGATCGGCGCTGCTTTCTCCATGAAGTCGGGATACGACACGAGCCACTGAAACACCTGCATGCCGCCCATCGAAATGCCGACGATGGCCTTGACGCGATCGATGTGCAGCACTTTCGTTAGCAGCAGGTGCTGCGACTCAACCGTGTCGCGCAAAGTGAACTGCGGAAACCTCATCCGCGGTTGCAGGCGGCTGTTCGATGGCGATGACGACACGCCATTACTCAACGCATCGATCGCGACGACGAAATATCTGTCGCTGTCGACCAGTCTTCCAGGCCCGAGGCTTGATTTGAGTTGTTCGGTCGTGCCGCCGGCCCATGTCGGAAACACGACGACGTTCGATTTATCGCTGTTGAGTTTGCCGAAGGTGCGATAGCCGACGCGGCATTGGCGAATGACGCCGCCGTTCTGAAGTTTGAGATCGCCGATATTCGCGAACTGTTGCTCCTGCGCAAAGGCGATCAGGTGCAGCGACAGGACCAGCGCCGCCGCAATGTAAGCTCTTTTCATGCGGATTTATTTTTGAAAGACAACGTTGTCGACCAGGACCATGCCGCTCTTCGGCGTACACTGCTCGCAATAGGCGCTGATGCTGACGGCGGTCAGTTTCTTCAGCACTTCCTTGGTGTCGACGCGGCCATCCGCCTGCACCCACGACGGCTGCGACAAACCCTTCAGCGGAATGACGTAGGTGTTCAGGCCCTGCTTGAGCTTGACGGATAGCTGCGGAAACCCGGCGGTGATGTTGATGCCTTGTCCGTGACTGATGAACTCGACGCGCAAAGCCTCGATGCCGGTGGCGTAGAGCTGAAGCGATAGTTGCTTGTAGCCGCTAACGTCGTCCGCGACGGGTTTTCCGTCTTTCATCGGACGTCCCTGGATCTCCAGCGTGACATTGGCCCACTGGTTTGGTCCAACGAGGTTGTAGTCAAACGCTGCGAGATGGTTCTGCGGCGCGTCTTTCAGGACGATCAACTCGGGCGCGCCGGGATTCGCGTTGGCCAGGCCTTTGAACTTCACCGGCGTCGAATCCTCGCCGGTGTAGATCTGGACCATGCCGCCGTTGTTCGTTACCGGACGTCCGTTTTCAACCTTCTCGAAATCGGCGTAAACAAACTTGTCGCCATCCTGAGAAAGCGCGGCGCTGCCAGCCGGCACAAAAACCAAAACCAAAGCGGTGATGAAGAAAGTGGCGAGTTTCATGCTTTGATCTCCTCCCAATTTCCTGTCGTTGCCGAGCGAAAGATTGTGTCTATGACCGTCATGTTGCGGATTGCGTCTTCGAGCGGAATCGGCTGTTCGCCGTTCTCGCGAATCGCGCGCGAGAACAGCGTTCCCTGAATCTCGTACTGATCGCAAACCGGGATCGTGATCGTCTCCGCGCTCGCTCCGCTTAGATCCTCGCCGCTGTCGACGATGATCTCCGTCGGCCGATCGTTGGGCGCATTGAACGGAATTAACACCTCGATCCGTCCTTCGGTTCCCATGAAGATCATGCGCTGGTAAGGCGCGAGTTGCGTGCTGCAAGTGAACGTCGAATGGCCGTTCGGAAAATCGAGCACCGCCGTCGTCAACGAATCGGTGCCGAACACTGGATCGCGTTCAATCACGCCGAACACGCGGCGGGGCTCCGCGTCATAGATGAAGCGAGAGATCGTGATCGGATAACAGCCGATGTCCATCAACGCTCCGCCGCCGAACTCCAGCTTATTGCGAATGTTCGCCGGGTCCGGGTTGAAGTATGTGAAGAACCCGCCGATGGATTTCAACGTCCCGATTCGTCCCGAACGGATCAGTCTGCGCGTTTCGAGCCACTGCGGATGCGTCCGCACCATGAACGCTTCCTGAATCCGCACGCCAGTGCGATCCCGGACGTCGATCAGCGCCCGTGCTTCGTCTGCGTTCAAGGCGATCGGCTTCTCACACAGAACGTGCTTGCCGGCTTCGGCTGCTTTCATGGTCCACGGCACGTGCAAGTGATTCGGCAGCGGATTGTAAACAGCCTCGACGGTCGGATCGGCGAGCAGTTCTTCGTAACTGCCGTACGCGTTCGGAATGTTCAGTTCGCGCGCAGCACTCTGCGCTTTCGCGAGATCGCGCGACGCGATCGCCACGATCTCACACCACGGACTTTGCTGCATCGCGGGTATGACTTTCGCCAGCGCGATATGTGCCGTGCTCAGAACTCCCCAGCGTACTTTGTCACCCATCGCTCAAAAAAACTTCTTGTGCCTTTTTGTGACTTTTGTGCCTCTTGTGGTTAAAAAGCGTCGAAAACAGAGCGAACCTGAAGCCGGTTGCGAAATTCCTCCACCGTCAGCGGTTCGCGCGAACGAAACTGCACAGTCACTTCGCGTCCAGGCGCGAGATTGAAATAGTTGTCGGAAAAGAACCCGTCGTGCTCCGGCACCGCAAGATAAACGGCTTTCGCGAACTTGTCAGTCGAGAGCTTGACGACGAACTTGCCGCGCTCTTTCGCGGCGATCACTTCGGGTTTGATCGTCGGTTTCGCGAATGCGAGCTCTTTGAACGGAGCGAAGAAATAGTCCTGACTGGAAATCGTCTTTCCGTTCACTACCAATTCAACGAGCGCAAATGCTTTCTTCTTGTCTGTTCCCTGTAACAGATCGTCGACTTTCAGTTCGAAATACGAGTTGCTGGTCACCGGCGCGACGGTGACGTCGCGATCGAAACTCTTCAGCGTCGCGCCATCGAAGTTCATCATCGTGACTTTGATCTTCGCAGGCACGGGTTTCACCTGGTCCGACACGACGTACAGTTTTAGCGATCCGTCCTGCACGGTCGGGCTGATCAGCAGGTCGGCGTAGAACCGCTTAGCGTAGTACTGCAACGCCTTCCATCGTCCAAAGTAGTCGATGCTGGACCATGAAGCGACGGGCCAGCAGTCGTTGATCTGCCAGTAGAGCGAGCCCATGTTGTGCGGCATGATTCGTCGCAGGTGCTCAGCGCCGGTGCGAATTCCTTCCGCTTGCAGCACCTGGCTGATGTACAGAAACGACTCGAAATCCTTCGGCTTCGGATACTCGCGCAGCATGTACTCGCGGATCAACTGGTTACCGCGCGGATGGCGTTGATGGGCCAGCATGATCGGCGACTCGATATCGCGCTCGTCCGGCAGCGTGTAGTACTTGATCGTTTCGATATTCGGAAACGACTGGAAGCCGTATTCGCTCATGAACCGCGGCCGCTGTTTTTCATACTCGCTGAACGGCTTTTCAGCGTGCCAGACTTCCCAGTAATGCACGTCGCCGCTGCGCTTCGAATCGGGATCGTCGGCGAGACCGCCATGCGGCGAGCTGGGCCAGTAAGGCCGCGCCGGATCGTACTCGGCGGAAACTTCCTTCAACACGCCGTGGAAGATCTTCTCGTAGTCGTCCCACACTGACGATGGAAGATTCTGCCGCCAGCCCCAGTTGCGCCATGCAGTTTCGACTTCGTTGTTACCGGCCCAGATGACAATGCTCGGATGGTTTCGCAGCCGCTTGACATTGTCGACCGCCTCGGCGCGAACGTTGTCGAGAAACTCCTGATTGCCGGGATACATGCTGCAAGCGAACATGTAATCCTGCCAGACGAGGATGCCCATCTCGTCGCACAGTTCGTAAAAATCGTCTGCTTCGTAAATGCCGCCACCCCAGACGCGCAGCATGTTCATGTTGCTGTCGCGCACGGACTCGAGCATGAAACGGTATTTGTCTTTCGTGATTCTCGTCGGAAAACTGTCTGACGGGATCCAGTTTCCGCCCTTTCCGAATACCAGAACGCCGTTGATGACGAACATGAAACTCTCGCCTGCCTGGTCCTTCTGGCGTCTGAGCTCGAGTGTTCGCAGGCCGGTGCGCGTCGACGCTTCATCCGTGGTTCGTCCGTTCACGAGGCTGCGCGCGCGGAACGTGTAGAGCGGTTGCGCGCCGCGGCCGTTAGGCCACCAGATCGCGGGCCGCGCGATCGTGAAGTTGAACGAGACGCGATTACTGCCCTTGTTGAGGTTGGCCTGCTGTTTTCCGGCGACGGATTTATCGGTTGGGCTGTCGAGCAGGATCGTTGCGGCGCCTGCGGCACTCGCCTCGATCTCGACATTTGCAGTCAACTCCGCGCGTTCCGCGGAAAGTTTGTTGACGATGATCTGCACGTCGTTAACACGCGCGTCGTCCCACGCGTCTAGAGTCACTGGACGCCAGATGCCGCTCGTAACGAACCGCGGGCCCCAGTCCCAACCGTACTGGTACGGAGCTTTGCGTGTGAAAGGCGACGTCTTTTCGCCCTGATCGTTTGACGCCGGGAGTTGATAACTCATTTTCGCCATCAACGGCAGGATCTCGTTGATGGGCGAACGGAAAACGATTCGCAAACTGTTGTCGCCGGCTTTCAGCAGCGGCTTGGCATTGACGCGCCAGGTGCGAAACATGTTGTCGGCCGTCAGCAGCGGTTGCTCGTTCAGAAACACGTTCGCATACGTGTCGAGACCTTCGAACACGAGCTCCACGTTCTGGCGTTGCATTGTTTGCGCAGTGACGTTGAACGTCGTCCTGTACTCCCAATCCGTCTTGCCGATCCACTGTTGCTTTTTCTCGTTGTCGCGATAAAAAGGGTCGTCGACCAGCTTGTTTGCAAGCAGATCCGTGTGGACGCAGCCGGGCACAGTCGCGCTGTGCCAATCGGTTTTTCCGGCTTCGCGAAACTGCCATCCGGTGTGGATCTGCATAACGTTTTTGCCGCTACGAGAGACGGCGCGCGCTGGTTGACTGTTGACGGCAACAAGCGGAAGAAGAAGCAGAATGGGGCAAAGCCACCAGTAGAGTTTTGTGCTCAATCGTAAACTTCTCCGTAAATTTTTATTTTGCTTTCTGAATTGACGCCTGATAAAAGATGCGCGTGCTGAAGCGAAACGGACGATCGATCGCGCTGCTATTGGCCGTCGCTATTTTGCCTCATCTGTCAAATCTTACGACAGATGCACAAACTCCCACCGTTCCCAGGCAGGCCATTCAGCAGGACAAACAACTGGATCTCGCGGCCCGATTCCGCCGGTTACGGCGCGGAATCAACCTGAGTCACTGGTTCTCGCAGGCCGCGAACTACACCAAAAATCATCTCGAAACACATACCACCGCCCAGGACATCGCGCTCATCAAGTCGATGGGGTTCGATCACGTGCGCTTTCCGATCGAGCCTGCGCCGTTGCTGCGCGAAACGCCCGATCCGTCGGTGCTCAACGCGACTTACCTCCAGTACGTCGACAATGCGCTCGACATGATGCTGGCTTCGGGTTTGGCCGTCGTCGTCGATATTCACCCGAGCGACGAGTTCAAGCTCAGGATGAGTCGCGACGACCGTGGCATCGAGTCGTTTGCGAAGTTCTGGCGCGTTTTTGCGGCGCATTTGTCGAAGCGAAGCCCGGATTCGTTGTTCCTGGAAGTCATCAACGAACCGATGGTCGAGGACGGCTATCGCTGGTACGGCATCCAGCAAAAACTGATCGCGTCGATTCGCGCGGGCGCTCCGCAGCACACGATCATCGCGGCGGGGCATCGCTGGTCGGGGCTTTACGAGATGTTGTTCCTCGAGCCGTACGCCGACCCGAACGTGATCTACAACTTCCATTTCTACGAGCCGTTTGCGTTCACACATCAGGGCGCGACGTGGGCCGGGCCTAACCTGCCGTTCTACAAAAACATTCCATATCCGTCTTCGCCGGAAGCCGTCAAGACGTTGCTCGACACGATCGAAGACGAGCCCGCCCGCTACAACCTGCTTCGCTATGGCGAAGACAACTGGAACGCCGCGCGCATCGACCGTGAGCTCGGTTTCGCCGCCGACTGGGCGGCCAGGCATCACGTCTACATCACGTGCAACGAGTTTGGCGCGTTTCGCAGGTTCTCGAAACCCGTAGACAGGGTGGCGTGGCTTCACGACATGCGCACGGCGTTGGAGAAGCACAACATCGGCTGGACCATGTGGGACTACGCCGGCGGTTTTGCCGTCGTCGACAAGACAAACGGACAAGCTCAACGCGAACCGGAAGTGTTGAAAGCACTTGGGCTACTACAATGAACCACAAAAAGGCACAAAAGACACAAGAGGCACAAAAAACAAAAAACATAGAGAGAACACGCAGACACAGCTTTAATCTTGTCTTGTGTCTTTTGTGCCTTTTTGTGGCCCAACCGTCTCACGCCAAC
>DASURS010000261.1:0-38546 GCA_036279935.1 Pyrinomonadaceae bacterium | reverse complement strand
CATCTGATGGTTCTTGATCTCGGTCAAACGGCCGACGATCCCGACGACAATCGTTTCTTCATCAATGCTTAATTCTTGTCGAAAACGCGTTCGCCGCGACGCGGCGTCCGCGAAGAGGCTCAGATCGAGACCGAGCGGAACGACTTTGATTTGCCCGGGACGTCCGACGCGAAAGTCGTTGCCGATCTCCGCGCCTTGTTGCGCGCTCACGACGATCAGACGATCCGTAACTATCCGCGCCAGCAGTCGTTCAACCATCAGGAAAAAGCTTGTCCGCGCGCGCCCATAATAACTATGAAAAACGTGACCGTGATACGTGTGAACAAATTTGCACTGTCGCGGCCGGCCGATGAGCGTTCCCGGAGTTAGCCAGCGGTAGAAGAATCCCGCGACGCGTCCGACGGTTCCCGCCTTCGCCGTGTGGGTGTGAATGATGTCCGGCCGCTCGCGGAGGAACAGTCGAAACAGTTTCCAGACGGTGATCGCGTCCTTTGGCGAGATCTCGCGGCTCATCTCGTGAATGTAGTGCGGCACGACACCGGCTTCGTCCGCGAAGTAGCTCATGTCTTCTTCGCCCGCGGGAACGGAACCGGTCACCAGCAACGAGCGGTAATCATCATCCTGCAATCCAGCCGTCAACCACACGACGTGCTTCGCCGGCCCGCCGACATTCAAGCGAGCAATAACGCGCACAATCCGTGTTTGACTCAACTCCGCCATGCACTTGCAGTTAATTTATTTGCGCCAGTCTCTGCTACTAAATTTGACGCGTGCAACAAACTCTCAAACGTCCCTGCATCGGTCCACCAGCCCTCGAGCTCTTCCCACGTCATCGCATTGCGATCGATGTACGCGTTGTTGACGTCGGTGATCTCGAGCTCGCCGCGGCCTGACGGTTTCAGCGAACGAATGATGTCGTAGACGTCGCCGTCGTACAGATAAATCCCAATCACGGCATAGTCCGACGCCGGCACGGCCGGTTTCTCGTCGATGCGAAGCACCTTCTTTCCGTCGAGTCGAGGAACGCCGAACCGCTGCGGATCGGGCACTTTTTTCAGGATGATCTTCGCGCCACCGCCCTGCTCGCGATATGCTTTGACGGCGGACAGTATGTTGCCTTCGATAATGTTATCCCCGAGGACGACGCAAACCGGTTCTCCCGACGCAAAGTGCTCGACCAGCGACAGCGCATCGGCGATCCCGCCTTCGCCTTCCTGGTACGTGTAGTTCAGGTGTTTGAGTCCGAACGCTTTGCCGTTGCCGAGCAAGCGCAGAAAGTCGCCGGCCGAGCTGCCGCCCGTCACCACCATGATGTCGTTGATTCCCGCGTTCACGAGCGTCTGAATCGGGTAATAGATCATCGGCTGGTTGTAGACCGGCAGCAGATGTTTGTTTGTGACGGAGGTGAGCGGACGCAATCTCGTTCCCAAACCTCCGGCTAGCACTACGCCTTTCAACGTTGTCCTCCAGATGCGGTTTTAATTTCGCGTTTTCACTTTACGGCAAAGACTTTCAGCGAGTCGCCCAGGCGACTGAGGTTCAGAAAACCGTTCACGGTGCTTTTCAACGCCCGCCGCGAACGGTCCTTCATCATCGATTCATTCAACTGATAACTCGTGGCGACGCGATCGAAGTGCTGATCGACGGTCTTCGGCGCACTCTTCGCGCCTCCCATCGCGTGAAAGATCTCGATGGGATTGCCGCCCGTGGTGTTGATTCGCAACTGCCGGAAACCGGCGTCACCCAACAACTTCTTCAATCCGCGGATGGAGAATAGCTGTAGATGCTCGGGCGGCCAAACGCAACGCCACTTCAAACCGAGCAGCCGGCCTGAAAGCCCGCGCGCGTGTGGCGTGGTGGTCCAAAACAATCCTCCCGGACGAAGAATCCGCGCCACTTCGTTCAGCAGCGGCCGCGGATCGAACAAATGTTCCAACAACTCCGCCGCCGTCACGACGTCGAAGTGCTCCGACGGAAAGCCCGCGTCCTGAAGCTCGCCTTCGAAGACTTCGAAACCAAGACTGCGGACGTGTTTCACCGCGCCCGCCGAAACGTCGAGCCCTTGCGCGTTCCAACCGTTCTTCCGTGCGGCTTGCAGCAGGTTGCCGGCGCCGCAGCCTACGTCGAGCAAACGGTTCGTTTGACGGTACGAAGAAAACTGCGCCGTGATCTCCTCCAGGCGCGTGTTGATGAAAGCCGGCGGCGAAAGCTCGTCCGCGTTCAGATAAAAACCCGTGTAGAAGAAGGCGCTCGAATACCACGGCGAGTAAGGCGTGTAGACCGAGTCGCACGCGAGACACGACACGACCTCGAAATCGTTTTTGACTCCGAGCGGGCGCGCCTGCGACGAGCCACACGCGACACACGCGCGCTGCGTCTTCTCGACGCGTGGATCCTCGGTCAGAATCCATTCAGTGGGAGATTGCTCTAACACGAGTTAATCAATAAAGCGATTGAACCAAAGCTCGAGCATCAACAGCGTCCAGAGTTGATGCGAATAGTCGCGCTCGCCGCGCGCGTGCAGCTCAACCAACTGCCGCACGGCATCCGGTTTGAAAAGCCCGCGCCGCAGCGCCTTGTCCGACAGCACGACTTCGCGCAAAAACGGCTGCATCTTGCCGCGGAACCAGTGACCAATCGGAACGCCGAAACCCATCTTGCGCCGGTTCAAATTCTCGCTCGGCAACAACTTTCGCAAGACTTTCTTCAGCAGATACTTCGTCGTCAGCCTCCGCGCTTTCAGGTTTTGCGGCAGGCTCGCCGCGAACTCGATCACGTGGTGATCGAGAAATGGCGATCGCGCCTCGAGCGAAACCGCCATCGTCGCGATGTCGACTTTCACCAGCAGATCGTTCGGCAGATACGTCATCTGGTCCGTCAACAACATCGCGTCCAGAATGCCGATGCCGTTCGCGCGTGTGAACCAAGTTTCGAGCAGTCCGGTCGGGTCGGCTGCCATCGTCTGTTCGCGGAAGAAGTCGGAATAGAGCGGCTTTTTGGTTTCGTCATTGAAGACACTCACCCAGCGTGCGTAACGATTCACTCGCGGCTGCGAAACTGCGTCCAGCATGCGCTTCGCCGAGCCGACGCGGCTGCGTTTCGTCGGCGAAGTCGGAATCAGATTGACTGTCTCCTTGATCAGCGACTCGCGCAGGAACGACGGAACGCGGCGATACTTTTCCGTGATTCGCATCGCGATGTAACGCTCGTAACCCGCGAACGACTCGTCGCCGCCGTCGCCGTTGAGCGCGACCGTCACGTGTTTGCGAGTCTCTTTTGCAACGTAGTAAGTCGGGACCGCGGACGAGTCGGCGTAAGGTTCGCCGTAGTGTTCGACGAGCATCGGCAGGACCTCGACTGCATCCGGCCGGACGATAAATTCGTGATGGTCCGCGCCGACGTGTTCCGCGATGCGTCGCGCGTGATGCAGTTCGCTGAAGTCCTGTTCGTCGAAGCCGATCGAGAACGTCTTCACGCGTTCGCTCGACTCCTGGGCCATTAACGCGACCACGGCGCTCGAATCAATGCCGCCGGAAAGAAACGCGCCGAGCGGCACTTCCGACATCAATCGCACGCGCACGGCGTCGCGCAGTATTTCGACCGTGCGCTCGCCGGCTTCTTCTTCGTCGATGTCGAGCTTCTTCGTGAAGTCCGGTTGCCAGTAACGCTCGACCTGAATCTCGCCTTTGCGCCAGCGCAGCCAGTGTCCGGGTTCGAGCTTGCGAATCGCTCGATACGCGGTGAGCGGCGCGGGAATGCACATGTACGAAAGGTAATAATCGAGCGCTTCCGGTTCGATCTCGCGGCTGACGTCCGGGTGCAGCAACAGCGCACTGAACTCCGATCCGAAGATCAGTTGACCGTTGACGAGTGCGTACAGCAACGGCTTTTTGCCGACGCGATCGCGCGCGAGGAACAGTTCCTGGTCGCGCTCGTTCCAGATCGCAAAGGCAAACATGCCGCGCAGATGTTTCGGACAATCGCTGCCGTATTGATCGTAGGCGTGGACGATGGCTTCGGTATCGCTGTTTGTGTAGAAGGTGTGGCCGAGTTTTTCGAGTTTTTCGCGGAGCTCGAGGTAGTTGTAGATCTCGCCGTTGAAGACTATCCAGGCGGTGCGGTCGCGATTGTGAATCGGCTGCTGCCCGCCCTTGAGATCGATGATCGCGAGCCGGCGCATCGCGAGGCCTACGGATCCGTTGACGTAAAATCCGTCCTCGTCGGGCCCGCGATGATGGATCGCCTCGTTCATCCGGGCCAACAAAGCTTCGTCAACCGGCTTGCCGTCGTTTCGAACAAACCCTGTGATTCCACACATATTTGCCCCGGTATATTACATTGGGCTGTGTTAATCTGCTAAATCCGTGTTAACCAATCTTGACGAGGCTCTGGCGAGAGCCAAAGAACTTCCCACTCTCAGACTTTCCGACCGGGCGATATGCGATCTCGAACTGCTCGCGACAGGCGCGTTCAGCCCCCTCGACCGGTTCATGGGCGCGAAAGACTACGCGCGCGTCATCGATGAAATGCGCCTCGCCGGCGGCGCGCTGTTTCCGATACCCGTCACGCTGCCGGTAAACGACGACGAACAGATCGCGCTCGATCGCGAGGTCGCGTTGCTCGATTCCCGCAACGAAATTTTGGCAGTAATGACGATCGAAGAGATTTACGAGTGGGATCTTGCCGAAGTATCGCGAAAGGTTTTCGGCACGACTGACGCACGCCATCCGCTGGTCGCCGAGATGCATCGCTGGGGACGCCGCAACGTCTCGGGCGCGTTACAAGTGCTCAGGCTGCCAACGCATTACGACTTTCGCGAACTCCGTCTCACGCCTGCTGAAACCCGCGAATGTCTGCGACAAATGGGACGCGAGAACGTCGTCGCCTTCCAAACACGGAACCCGTTGCACCGCGCACACGAAGAACTGACGCGGCGCGCGATCGAAGACGTCGACGGCGTGCTGCTGTTGCATCCCGTTGTCGGCATGACGAAACCCGGTGACATCGATTACTTCACGCGCGTCCGCACTTACAAAGCGCTCGCTCGCAACTACTACGATCCGGATCGCATTCTGTTGTCGCTGCTGCCGCTCGCGATGCGTCTCGCCGGTCCGCGTGAAGCACTGTGGCACGCGCTGATCAGACGGAACTACGGCGCGAACCACATGATCATCGGGCGCGATCACGCCAGCCCCGGAAACGATTCGAACGGCAAACCGTTTTACGAACCGTATGCAGCGCAGGAGCTGATGGAAGGTTTTCAGGATGAGATCGGCGTGAAGGTTTTATCGTTCGGCGAGTTTGTCTATTTGCCCGAAGAGGATCGATACGAAGACGTTCGCAAGCTCGGCGCGCAAGCCGTCACGGCGCAACTTTCCGGTACGCGCGTTCGCGAGTGGTATCGCGACGGGGGCGCTGAGCTGCCCGCTTGGTTTGCGCGTCCGGAAGTCAGCGCCGCTATAGCCGAAACGTATCCGCCGCGACACAGACAGGGTTTCTGTGTTTGGTTTACGGGACTGAGCGCGGCCGGCAAATCGACGACGGCCGAAATACTGACCGTGCTGCTACAGGAGTATGGACGCCAGGTGACGCTGCTCGACGGCGACGTCGTTCGCAATCACCTGTCGCGCGGGCTGGGTTTCAGCAAGGAAGATCGCGACATGAACATCCGGCGCATCGGTTTCGTCGCATCCGAGATCGTCAAACATCACGGGACTGTGATCTGCGCCGCCGTCAGCCCGTATCGCGCGACGCGCAACGACGTGCGCAACATGGTGGGCGCCGATCGTTTTATCGAAGTGTTCGTGAATACGCCGCTCGAAGAGTGTGAACGGCGCGACGTCAAGGGAATGTATCTGAAAGCGCGGCGTGGCGAGCTGAAGAACTTCACGGGAATTGACGATCCTTACGAACCGCCCGTACACGCCGAGTTGGAGCTTGAAACCTCGAAAAACTCCGCCGAAGAGAACGCGCGTCTCGTCATCGCGTATCTAGTCGAACGCGGACTGCTCAAATAGCCTTGCGACGCGCCATGATGCGGGCGGCCTGGAGATCCTTCAGCTGCTGTTTCTGCCGCGCCGCTTCCGCTCGCCTGTCCTCGGCCCGCTCCTTCAAAATCACCGCGCCCACCGCGACGAAAATGAAATAGAACACGAGCAACTGCGAACGCTGTCTGTACGCCGTGCCGACGTTCCCCTGAAACACGGAATACGCCAGCGTCAGCATCGTCGTAAACAAAACAATCGGCGACACCTGCCGCAGCCGGTGCTTTACGGCATACCACAACCCGAGCACCAGCAACGGAAACGCAGCCCACCACACAAGCATCTCCGGCAACGCTATGCTCTGGCGCAATGACGCGAGCTGCCAGGGAAACGGGGCAAACAACAGGTATACGAGCCCTATCGGAATGACCGTCAACGCACCCTCGGTCGTCTGCACGTCCACGTCTTTCGCGAAACCCGATGAGGCGTTCCGCGCCTGGTCCATGCGGCTCAACTGCACCATTTGCAGGTTGCCGTATTTTTCAAACTGCGCGGTCGCGAAACGAATCACGCCAAACCACGTGAACACCAGCCCGATCATTGCAATCGCAACGAAGCGATGGACAAAACTCTGCGTGCTCGCCGATTTCAACCCGATCACAAAACTGCCAACGACCGCCGCCGACATCATATAAAAGATGTAGAAACGCAGACTCAGCAGTGACGATAAGCAGACACCCAGCACGAGAAGGTAACGAAACGTGATCTTCTCCATCAGCTTCAGCGTTGCGTGGATGCAAAGCGCCAACGCCAGGATAGTCAGCGCGTCTTTCAGTGCCTGCGACGACCATAGAATCAGCGACGGGAAGAAGGCGACCAGCAGCGTCGCCAGCTTCGAAACGCGAGTGTTGTTGAAAAGTATTTGCGCGACCTTAAAAACGAGGATCGCCGTCGCAGCTCCGACGGAAGCGTTGATCAACTGGACGGCGAACATGTTTGCGCCGCCGAGCACTTCATAAACCGCCGCCACGAGGTAAAGCATGCCCCACGCGCCCGCGCCCGATTGAATGAACTGTTCGTACCGGCCCTCGTGGAACAGGTCGCCATGCCACGACTGCATCAGCGACTCGCCGAACAGGTGATACGTGTTCGCGTCGCCGCCGAAGAACTCCTGCATGTTGCCCAGGTAAATGATCGTGGCGATGATGATCCTGACCAGGACCGCCAGCACGAAGACCCGCAGGAGAAACTGCCGTTCCTCCTGCGACCGCATCAGGATGTACAGCGTGGGCACCGAAACGACGAAGCAGACCGCCAGCGCGCCCGGACCTAATCCCGGCAGAAGATAAACGACGCCTCCGCAGATGAGGAGCGTCAGAACGATCAGGATCGTATTCATTCGTGCTTCTCAGACGTCGTCGGGCAAATCAGGACGCGTCTTTCGTTCAATCAGAAACTGGTCTTCGCTGCTTAATTCCTTAATAGTTTTGGCCGGGACGCCGGCGACCAGTTTACCTTCTTCCTCCAGCCGCGCGGTAATTACCGACCCGATCCCGACGATGCAGCGCGCGCCTATTCCACTTCCGGGCGCCATGCGAATCTCCGAACCGATGTAAACCATCGGCCCGATCGCGATCGGCATCGTCCGCTGGCGATTGTGCGTCCACAACGACGAATTGCGCCCGCCAAGTATCACGCGACGGCCAATCTCGACCCGGTCGGTGAAGTCTATCTTATGTCCCGTCGTGACGATACTGCCGTCGCCGAGAATGAACGTCGGATCGATCGGGTTCACGACTTCGGGATCAGGAATCGAATTGATCTCGTTGAGCCTGATGATCTCGGCGTATCGTCCAAGGCTCACGAAGTCGCCGCCGCGGATGATGTTCAGGTGACCGATCCGCACGTGGTCTTTGACGACCAGTTTCTTAACGCGCGTCACGACGTTCAGATGACCGATCGAGACGTCGTCGTCGATCTCGCACTCGCCGGCGTCGATGATGCTGATCCCGATGCGGACGCGCTTGCCGATTCGATAACCGAAGAACCAGCGATAGAACGGCCGCTTCAGAAACGAAGGCAGAAGCGCGAACAGGGCCAGCACCAGCAATCGCGATCTGCGTGTTCTCTGCGTCATCCTATTGAGGTTTCCCGCAAAGGCGCAAAGGCGCAAAGGCGCAAAGAAGAAAAGACATTGTTTGAAGGTTCCTTAGCGTTTGCGTCGTTTCGCGCCGCTTTGCGAGTTTCGCTCCGCTTTTCTTTGCGCCTTTGCGCCTTTGCGGGGCATATCTTCCGTCACTGCCGCAACACGGATTTAAAGATCTCGTAGACTCTCGGCGCCTGAGAGATGGCCGAGTACTTCTGTTCGACGGTCGCGCGTCCTGCCTCACCGAGTCGCCGCCGCAACTCAGCGGACCGCAACAGGCGCGTCAGCTTGTCGACCCACTCGTCTTCGGTGTTCGCAAGGAAACCGTTCTCATCGTCGTGAATAATGTCTGTATTGACGCCGACGGGCGAGCAGACCGTCGGAATGCCCATTCCCATGAACTGTAGCGCCTTCGCGCCGCACTTCCCCTTGCTCCACTTGTCTTCCGGCAAAGGCATGACGCCGATGTCGATCGGTCGCAGGTCGTCGACTTCCGTCTTCGCGCGCCAGCGCAAGGCCTCGACGTTGATCGGATCGCATTCGTAGACGGGCGTGCCGATCACTCGCAGGCGAAAGTTTTCTCGCGCCGCCAGTTTCTTCAACGCGCCGCGCAACGTGTCGAGATGCTGGACCGTGCTGTGACTTCCGGTCCAACCGATAACGAGCGGCCCGTTCGTTGTTTTCGGCGGCGCCGGCTGGTACCTCTGCGTATCGATCGTCGTTGGGATCACGGTCACGTGCTCGTTGAACTGCCGCGCGTACTCGGCGAGATACGGATTGCCGACCATCACGTGCGACGCCAGGCGGCAGATCGTTTTCGTCTTGCCGGCGAATTTCAAATAGCTCAGGTAACCGTTCGAAGGACTGCGATATGAAACAAAGATCGCATCGTCGAAGTCGAAAACGATCGGCACGCCGGTTTTGTGAACCAGCCGTTCGAACACCGGCGGACCGAGCAGCGCCGCTTCGCGCAGTATGTAAACGAGGTCGAAATCGCGCGCTTTTTTGACCGCGTCGAACCGGCGAATCAGGTTCTTCGCGACGAGTTGCAGCTTCTTCGCCATGTAGCCCGAATGGTAGAGCAGCGCGTTCAGTTCCGGGCATTCGAAAGGCTCGTACGTGATCTCGACGCCACGCTCGCGGAGCAGTGGTTCCCACTGTTCGATCCGGTATCGCTGACTAGGCGAGATATCGTAGAGTCCCGGGACTAAGGCGAGAACACGCATGGGCGTGGTTAGTATACACGTTCATAAAGGGCCGCATAACGCTCGGCTCCGATGGTCTGGAGGTCGAACAGTTGGCGGGCGATCGCGCGCGCATGCGTGCGCGCTTTGTTTCGCGCGTCGGGGTCGCCGGCCATCGCCTGGATCACTTTTCCGATCCGCGTGTACTCGTCTTCCGTGAACTCTTCCAACAGCGCGCCGGCCCTCCATTCGTTCACCAGCGCGTCGGAGTCGCCGATCCCGGCGTTGATGATCAACGGCAAGCCGCAAGCGAGATACTCGGCGTTTTTCGTCGGCGACGAGGCGATCTTCGAGATGCAGCGTTTGATGAAACTCAAGCCTGCGTCTGCGGCGGACAGATACGAGGGGACGAGACGCGCCGGAACTGACAACACGCTGAAGTCGTCTGCCGCGATGTTTCGGGCGTTCATCAACTGCCTGACGCGGTCGTGACTGCCGTTCGTCAGCCACAGCATGTGGGCGTCGGGTCGTTGCTTGCGAAAGCTCGCGAAGAAGTCGGCCATCTTTTCCGTGAGATACCAGCCGTCGAGCGAACCGCTGTAGACGATCGTGAAGCGATCGTGAATCTTGAGCTCGGCGCGACGGTTGGTGCGCTCTTCTTCACTGAAATCGAACAACGATAGATCGACGCAACACGGCACCACCGTATGAGGAAGATCGCGGCCGCGGAGGCCCGGCCACTGCTTGATGATGGGCCAGATCTTTTCCGTCAGCGTTACGACGGCGTCCGTCTGTTCGAAGATGCGGCGTTCGGTTGCTTTTGTCAGCCGATAAGGCAGGCTGCCTTCGCGCCAGTGTTGGGCGTCGACGTACTCTTCCGCCATCAGGCCTCGTACGTCGAAGATCATCTTCGTTCCGAGGCTTCGTTTTAGTGCTAGCGCGATGGTGGCGGGAATGTGTGCGCGTGCGTGGACGAGATCGATCCGGTTGCGTTTGATTAGTTTTCGCGCTTTGCGAATGCCAGCGAGAACGTCGTACATCGTCGCCGGGATGGATGGCCGTTGATGGTAACGCAGCCAGTGCCACTCGATGCCATGCTCGCGAAGCTCGTCACGAAGTTGTTTGCTTTTTTGAACACCTTCGGGTTCGAATGCTTTGTCGCGTTCGAAACTCAGGAGCGTGTAGTGCACGCCGCGCTTCGCGAGTTCACGTAAGTAAGGAACGACCTGTGTTTGACCCAGCGGGTCAAGCATTCCGTTGTAAGAGACGAACAGAACGCGCCGGCCATCAAGCCCCATCACCGGCCTCCACCGGAGCTTTGCGGTGGCCGCGCAGCGCGTCGAAGAAGAGCCACTGGAACCAGCCGATGATCGCCGCCGCATCAAGCACCGTAAGTATCGAAACAATCATCCCCGTTCGCCGCACATTCCGACCGAACGAAGCCGGATAACACTTACGATTTCGCCAAATCGAAACGATCGCTCGCGCCACCAGCATCAGTATCAATAACGCAAACGGCAACCACACCCACGACGGCTCGACAATCAATACCGCAATCAGCACAACCAGCAGCATCGCGTAACGAAACAGGATCCGCGCCTGCCACTGATTGAACAGCCCCGCGCGAATGTTGTTGAGTGAATAAACGAGAAAACGTCGGAAGGTTGACTTGAGCGTGGACCTGAGCCGCCAGTAAACACACGCTCGCGGCTCGAACACGGCGCGATATCCGGCCTGCTCCAGGCGGTCCATAAAGAGCAGATCTTCCGCCGAGCGCAGGTGCTCGGGAAAACCGTTCACTTTCGCCCACGCCTCACGACGCAACAACGACGAGGCGATGAAACGCGGACGCGCGATCACCTCCTCCTGCGGCTTCGGCGGCGGCACGTACGCGATCGCCGCGCACTCGGTGAAAAACGTATCCGTCACGGGCTCGACTGTGCCGTAGACGATGTCTATCGATTCGTCTTCCTCGGCTTTTTTGACGAGCGCCTCGAGCCACCTTTTCTCGAGACGAATGCCGCCGTCAGTGAACGCCAGCCATTCAAACCGCGCCTGCGCCGCCGCGAGGTTGCGCCCGCGGCCGGGCAATGCCGCTTCTGAGCGAATCAGGTTCACGGGCGCGCCGTTTCGTTTGTACTGTTCGATGATCTGCGGCGTGGCATCGACCGAGCCGCCGTCGGTTATGACGATCTCGTCAGGCAGGCGTGTTTGTGCGAGCAAGCTGTCGAGCAGCTCGCGGATCGAGTCCTCTTCGTCTCGCACGGGGACAATGACGCTAACTTTCATGAGGAAAATCCGTGTTCCTTTGCAGACAGGCTTTGCACGAAAAGTCCCGGGCGCGCTCTTCTCCGTGCAACCTCAGTGTCCTCTGTGTCTCTGTGGTTGATGAGTTCCGAGTAAAACCAAACCACCGAGACACAGAGGACACTGAGGTTGCACAGAGGATCCCCAAAACAAGGACTTTTTGTGCAAAGCCTCGCAGACACGGATTAACTCGTCGCCACAGCGTTAACGGGCGCGTTCCGCTTTTCGAGCTCGCCCGCGATCCAGTGATAGGTGGTAGTCAATCCCTCTTCGAGCGAGATCGCCGGCTCCCACTGCAACACCTGGCGCAAACGAGTGTTGTCGCTGTTGCGGCCCCTGACTCCCTGCGGCTTGGTGAGATCGTATCGTTTGCCGATCTTCTTGCCGGCGATGTTCGCCACCATGTCGACCAGCTCGTTGATCGAGACCATACGGTCCTGGCCCAGGTTGATCGGCTCGCGGTGGTCGCTGCGCATCAAGCGGTAGATGCCTTCGACGCAGTCGTCGATGTAACAGTAGGAACGCGTCTGCTCGCCGTCGCCCCAAACTTCGATATCGTCGCCATCATTAGCCAGCGCGATCTTGCGACAGATCGCAGCGGGTGATTTTTCGCGCCCGCCGTCGTAGGTGCCGAGGGGACCGAAGATGTTGTGAAACCTGACGACGCGCGTGTCGAGACCGAAGTCTTCCGTGTAGTGACGGCAAACTCGTTCCATGTAGAGTTTTTCCCAGCCGTAGCCGTCTTCGGAATCAGCGGGATACGCGTCTTCTTCTCTCAAGGGCGTAACATCGGTTTCCTTCTGTTTGTAACCGGGATAAATGCACGCGCTCGAAGTGTAGAGATAACGCTTCACACCGTTAGCGCGCGCCGCTTCGATGGTGTGGAGATTGATGAACGAGTTGTCGCGGACGATGACTGCTTTGTTGGTTTCGATGAAGCCGATGCCGCCCATGTTCGCGGCGAGACCGTAGACTTCGTCAATGCCCGCGGTCGCTTTCAGGCAGTTGTCTTCGCGAGACAGATCGAGCAAAAGAAACTCGTGCGCCGACGTTGGTTCGTATTCCGGTTCCTTGATGTCGGCGCCTCGCACCCAGTAACCCTTGTTGACGAGATACTTCGTCAGATGATGACCAATAAAACCACCGGCCCCGGTAACTAAGACGCGTGTCGGTTCAGACATTCAGTGCGGATCTCCAAGTAAAGTAAGGTAAAAATCAACGAAACATTAGTGGTTATTGGGGGAATTTGGCAAGCGACCTGCCGGTAAGGCCACGCGCCGGAGACATCCCCAGAACGGACGGCTCAGCAGGCCTTCCGGATGCGTCGCAACAGCGCGCGTCAGCCACTTCGCCGCTTCAGACTTCCGTCCCGCTTCGCTGGCGGCGTACGAGAGTCGCAGGAAGCGCGTCGCCCGGCACCAGCGCTGGTCCGAGCCGCTTAACTGTGGTTCGTAAAACTCGGCAATCTGATCGAACTCTTCGAGCTGCCGATGTCCCTCGGCGATCGTCTTGCTGACTTCGTGCAGACGATACGCCGCCATCGGCAACGGCATGTATTCGCATTTATGCCCCGCGAGCAGCAGCCGCACGTACATGTCGTGATCGAAGTCGTAGTCCCAGCGCTCCTGAAAACCCTCGCGCACGATCTCCCTCTTCCAGAAGTGCGCGGGTTGCGGCGCCAGGTACGCCCAGCACAAACAATGCGCCGCCGACTGCGGCACTTCAGAACGGACCACTCGCGTCTCATGCCCGTCGCCAAACATGATCGCGTCACCGCAGATCCACTCGCTCTCCGGATGCTGGTTGAAGTGTTTCATCACAGCCGCGAACGTTCCGGGAAGATAAAGATCGTCACTGTTGAGGAACGCGAAGATGTCTCCGGTGGCGCGTTCGAGTCCTTTATTGATGGCGTGGACCTGCCCGCGGTCTTTTTCGCTGACCCAGTAGGCAAGTCGATCTTCGTACTTGCGAATGATCGAGACGCTTTCGTCAGTGCTGCCGCCGTCGATGACGATGTACTCGAGCGGTTCGTAACCCTGCTTCAACACCGACAGGATCGTCTCTTCGAGAAACCTGCCCTGGTTGAACGAAGGGGTGATGATGCTGAGTTTCAGTGCCATGGCGCGTTTCAGTTCCCTTTGGGTTCGAAAGCCTGAATCGCTTCGACTACGTACGCCTGTTGCGCTTGTGTGAGTTCGGGATAGATCGGCAGCGCGAACGTTTCGCGCGCCGCGCGTTCCGACTCAGGAAGCTCGCCTTCTTTATAACCGAGATAGGCGAAACATTCCTGCCGGTGAAGCGGAATCGGATAATACACCTTGGTAGCCACGCCGTGCTGTTTCAAATGTTCCATCAGTGCATCGCGATGCCGCGGAACGCGAATCACGTATTGATGAAAGATGTGGCGCGAATCGTGTCGCACGGCCGGTGGAACGAGTTCGAACTTGAGCTTCGCGCCGTTCAGCATCTCCGTGTAATTCGCGGCTTTGTGGGCGCGCTCGTCTGACCACTTATCGAGATGCGGCATTTTGACGTTCAGGACGGCCGCCTGAAGCTCGTCGAGGCGGCTGTTGATGCCGACTTCCTCGTGCTCGTATTCATTGGCGCCGCCGTGAGTGCGCAAACGGCGCAGCCGTTGTGCCAGGTTATCGTCGTTCGTCGTCAACATTCCGCCGTCGCCGGCGCCGCCGAGATTCTTGCTCGGATAGAAACTGAAACATCCGATCGCGCCCATCGAGCCCGCCCGCCGTCCGCTATCGGTCGCGCCGATCGCCTGCGCCGCGTCTTCGACGATCGGAACGCGATCGCCTATCGCCAGCAACGGCTCCATGTCGGCGCACTGACCGTAAATATGGACGGGAACTATGACTTTCGTGCGTGGCGTGACGGAGGCTGAGACTTGCGGCGTATCGATGTTGTAAGTGGCGGGATCGATGTCGACAAAAACAGGACGCGCGCCGAGACGCGTGATCGCGGCGCCGGTCGCGAAGAAAGTGAACGGCGTCGTGATCACTTCATCGTCGCGCCGGACGTCAAGCGCCATCAGCGCAAGCAGCAGCGCATCCGATCCGGAAGCGCAGCCAACAGAATGCTTCGTCGTGGAGTATTCGGCGATCGAAGCCTCCAGCTTTCGGCCTTCGTCGCCGAGCACGAACCGCTGCGAATCGAGGACCCGCTCAACAGCTCGTCGCAGCTCATCTCGCAGCAAAACGTACTGCGACTGTAGATCCAAAAGAGGAACGTTCATTTGGTACGGATATTTATTTTGATCAACGAGGAGATGCGGATCAGGCCGTTTCGCCCGCGGCGCCGCGGCCTCCATCCGTTTCGGTCGAATAATAGTTCGAGTAATAGCCTGAGTAGTAGTAGTCCTGCTGCTCCAGCTTCACGTTGTTCAGCACGACGCCGAAGATGTGCGCGCCAACGTCCAGCAACTGCTGCTTCGCCCGGCGCACGACCGCGCGCGAGCTGCGGCCGCCATGGACCACCAGCATCACACCATCGACCATCGTCGACAGAATCGACGCATCGGTAAACGAGATCGCCGGCGGCGAATCGATGATGATGTGCGCGAAGCGTTCGCTCAAGAGCAACAACAACCGGCGCATTTCTTCAGAGCCGAGCAACTCGGCCGGATTCGGCGGCACCGGGCCTGACGTCAGGATCTTGAGGTTCGGAGTCTTCGGAAACACCTGCAATATGTTGTCGAGATCTTTCTCACCGGACAGCCAGGTCGTCAACCCGCGTGAATTCGCGACTTCAAACTGCGCGTGCAAACGCGGCCGTCGCAAGTCGCAATCGATAATCAGGACTTCCGCGCCGGTCTGGGCCAACATGAATGCGGTGTTGATGGCGGTCGTCGTCTTTCCTTCCGATGGCTGGCTCGACGTGACGAGAATCGTCTTCGGCGGCTGGCCGGCGGACGAGAGCAACAACGACGTTCTCAAGTGACGATACGACTCCGCGATCGGCGATCGAACGTCGTCGATCATCGCGAGCGCCGTAGTTTCGGAAGGCGGTGCGTTGGCGGGCGTGATGCCTTTCAAGCGCAGGCCGCCGCGACTGGCGGGAATCATCGCCAGCGCGGGCAAGTGTACGTAGCGATCGACGTCGTCGAGCGACTTCACCGTGTCGTCAAGGAAATCGAGCAGGAACGCGAGACCGATTCCGGCGACGAGCGACAGGATGAGCGCGATCATCACGTTTCTGAGGCGCGGCGGTCCGACTGGGGCTCGCGGCACGCGGCTGTACGTCTCGATGCTGACTTCGCTGCCTTTGTCGCCCTGCGCGATCTGGACTTCGCGGAGCTTCTGCTCGAGCGTCGAGAGATACTGTTTATTGGTTTCGAGCCGCTGCGTGAACGCGGCCATTTCGATCTGATCGCGGGTCTGTTGATCAGTGATCCCGCGCTGTTGCTGGTAGCGCTCCTGAAGGCTCTTCTCGGCCGTCAGCGCCGCCTCGTACTCACCTTTCAAACTGTCGACCGTTTCCTGCGCCGCAACCTTTAGCTCGGCTTCGAGTCGGTCAATCTGGACTTGAAGTTTTTTAACTTCCGGCCATTCCCTGGTGTAAGTGACCTCGAGCGCCGCTTTCTTTTCGCTCAAAGTCGAGAGCCGGTCCTGAATCGCGCCGATGCGTTCGGACTTGCGCACTTCAGGAATAGCCATGTAGTCGCCGGTCGACTTGGCGTGCATGTAAACCGCCTGGGCCGTCTTGCGCTTGTTTTCAGCTTCCAGCACCTGGTTGCTGAGGGCCGCGAGGCGTGCGGCTTCCGTGTTGAGAGTCGGATCGGCGGTCGGCGCGACGCCTTTCTCGCGCGCGTAGTTGAACAAGGCTTCCGTGTCGTGACGAATCTTGCCCTGCAATTCCGAGATCTCGCGAGCGAGAATGTCTTCCGCCTGCGTCGAGTTTGAAGTCACGCGCTCGACGTTGTTTGCACGAAAGACTTCGGCCAGCGTGTTGGCTATCTTTTGGGCCATCTCCGGATCGGTGTGCCGGTATTTGATGATGAACAGGTTGGTGCCGAAGATGCCGTCGATACTCTCGCCGCCGATGATTGCGTCTTCATACGGTTCGAGCGCGGCGAGCTCTTCCGGTGTCAGCGGCTCGTCTTTCATCTGAGTTTCGCCGACGACGGTCAAACCCTTGGGCGCCTCCGCGGGCAAAGCCGTTCTCGGTTTCCTTGCATCGCCGGCGACCATTCGCTTCAGGGCCGCGAAAATACCGCCCTGGGCCTGGCTGCCGAAGAACGTCGGATTGTGTTGGAGATCGAGAGTCAGTGCGACCTGGCGGGCCAGCGTCGGACTTTCGAGCAGCTTGATCTGGGTGCCCCAGAAGTTCGCGTCAGGCTGGGCGTTGAGCACGAAGTCTTTGGTCTGGAGGACGTTCTTGGCTCGTTGTTCGATGCGAATCGTCGTCTGCGCCTCGTAAATCGAGGGCTGACGAAACATCTGGATGGCCACTAACGACGTGACTACCAGGCAGAGGCTCAGGATGAGCCACTTGCGTTTCAGCACGATGAACAAGTAGTCGCGGATCTGGCTGGGCTCGCTTGCGGCTGGGCCATACGACCTGACCTGTCCAAGATCGCTGAGCGGTCTATCGAGGGTGCGCTCAACGGCAGGCATCGGCATTAAGCGGTTATCTTGCGACATCATTTTTTCCGGCGGTCAAAAAGGTTAACAGTCAAAGTCAAGAAACCGGGGGCGGTATCGAGAGGGAGAATAATATCAGAGACTCGCTCTGAGGCAAGTCGCATCTGCCCTAATTCGGCTCACTTTGGGGTGGTAAGTTAAGGCAGTTTCCCGCAAAGGCGCAAAGGCGCAAAGACAAGGCAAGGCAAGACAGACAAGACAAATAGGCTCAGCTTTAAAAACTCTATCTTTGCGCCTTTGCGGGAGTCTAGTTCTAGTCATCCCCGCGGTAACTCGGAAACAAAGTCGGCGACGGCTTCTTGCCACGGGCGCAGGGGCTGCAAACCGATGGCGGGGGAGAGGAGACAACGGAGGCGCGTGTTTCGCGGACGAGGAGCGGGCCGCTGGAGCGAATCCATACTAACCGTCTCAATTGTGTCAGTCGGACAATCAGCAATAGCCAGCGCCTCGCGAGCGAACGTTACAAAGCTGGCCCCATCACCCGAATTGACCACGTGATAAATCCCCGGCAAGTCTTTCAACGCAAGCTCACGCAAACGCGCGGCAAGGTCACGACCGTACGTCGGCGTACCGTAACAGTCGTGGATCGCCGAAAGCCTTTCACCGTTGCGCGCCCGCGTCACGAGCGTGCTCAGAAAATTCTTCCCACCCAGGCCAAATATGTAACCGGAGCGAGCGACGATCGTTCGCGCATGCGCGACCTGCGATCGCCGTTCACCTTCGAGCTTAAACCGGCCGTAGACACTGATCGGCCGCGGATTGTCACGCTGCGTGTAGAACCCCTCTTTCGTTCCATCGAAAACGTAGTCAGTCGAGATCGTAACGAACACGGCGTCGGCGAAACGGCTCGCGCGCGCAAGATTCTCCGGCCCTGATGCGTTGACCAATTCCGTCTTCCGCGGATCACTCTCACAACCATCGACATTGGTCCACGCCGCACAGTTGATCACAGCTTCCGGACGCCGCTCAACAATCACGCTTTCCGCCGCGACCGAATCCGCGATATCGAGCGACTGATGATCGTACGCAAAAACCTCGTCACCATTGGCCTGACAATGTTCGACAAGGGCCCGGCCAACCAACCCGCCCGCTCCAGTAATTAGAACTCTCAAGGCGCGCTGACCTCAGTTCCGTACTGGAGCCGGTAATAATCTCGATACGCGCCGCTCCTCGTGTTTTCCAACCACCGCGTGTTCTCGCGATACCACTCGATCGTCTTCGCCAAACCGCTTTCCCACGTCTCCCGCGGCTGCCACTCGAGCTCCGACTCAATACGCGACGGATCGATCGCGTAACGTCGATCGTGCCCGGGACGATCGGTAACAAAACGGATCAGACTGCGAGGCTTCCCTAGCGTGTCGAGCAACGACTGCACAACTTCCAGATTGCGACGCGGATTGCGAGCGCCGATGTTGTAAACGTGACCTGCCTTTCCTCTTTCGAGCACCGACAGAATCGCGCGGCAATGATCCTCGACGAAGATCCAGTCGCGGACGTTCATACCGTCGCCGTAAACAGGAATCGGCTGATCGTTCATCGCGTTCGCCAGCGCGAGCGGCAGGAATTTTTCCGGGAACTGGCGTGGTCCATAGTTGTTACCGCAGCGCGTGATCACAGCGTCCAGCCCAAACGTGTGATGCGCGGCGCGCACGAGATGCTCGGCGGCCGCTTTCGAAGCCGCATATGGACTGTTCGGAGCGAACGGCGAGTCTTCGGTAAAGAAAACGTCGTCTTCTTCGGGAAGACTTCCCATCACTTCGTCGGTCGAGATCTGAACAAAACGTTTCACGCCCTTCGCCCGCGCCGCGTCCAAAAGGATCTGCGTTCCCGTGACGTTGGTACGGAGAAAATCGTCGGCCGAAGCGATGCTGCGGTCCACGTGCGACTCGGCGGCAAAATTGACGATCGCGTCAGTGTCGTTTTCGAGTGCAGCGGCGACGGCGTCGCGGTCGGCGATATCGCCGCGAATGAACCGGTGGCGGTTTTCGTCGAGCCCGTGGAGGTTGTCGAGATTGCCCGCGTAAGTGAGCGCGTCGAAATTAGTGACGGCGCAATTTTCGGTTTCGTCCAGGATCAACCGTACGAAAGCGGACCCAATGAACCCGGCGCCGCCGGTGACAAAAACTTTTCGCATGTACCCCTACAAAAGCGAATATTGAAAGAATCGGCCACAAAAATAGACCATTACGACAACTCGTGCACGTTCAAATTTAGCCCCAATCTAAGGCAAATAGATTTGCGGCAAAAGACCGCAAGGATTTTGTTGACTTAACCCAGGACTTGTAGTAAAAGACTGCGCCTTCTTAACCAAAGGAGATGATCTTTTGAAACGATCCAGACTGCCACGTCAGCTTTCAATGAACGGCACGTCTCATTTAATAAGCCTCGCTTCCACCGCATTGCCATCAGTGTAAATCTTTTGAACCCTACGGAGATCCCCAGCATGAGTAAGGCCCACTTTTTCCATGGTCATAAAAATGGCCTCAGTAAATTTTCGGGGAAAAGTGTGGTCCCATCTTCTCACGGATTCCGCGTTACAGGTGATGCGCCACCGGCGGCAGCCATTCAGGCCGCCACTTTCAAGTTCAAGTAGGGTCACTCAAGCGACAGAGCGCCTCCCGACGTTTTGGACGTCGCTCATTCGCATTCCAGCAAGGGCAAAAGTAAGCCGAACCAGCGGGATATTGAAGGTTATTACATTGGCTATTAACCAGTATCTCAATCCACCATGGGACCAACCCCGGCGCACGAGTCGCCGGAATTATCGGTTCTGGACACCCCCCGGACCCTCCACAAAACTAAAGGAGAAAGCAGAAATGATTAAGTTTTACCCCACCGTCAAGGCGTTGTTCGTTGTCACTTTTATGTTGATTATTGCTTCGGCCGCTCAAGCCCAGGCGACCCGCACGTGGGTATCCGGTGTCGGCGATGACGTTAACCCCTGCAGCCGCACTGCCCCTTGCAAGACGTTCGCGGGCGCAATCTCGAAGACCGCTAAGGACGGTGAAATCAGTGTTCTCGATCCAGGCGGGTACGGTGCAGTCACCATCACCAAGTCGATCTACATCAACGGCACCCACGGCGCCGGCTACGGCTCGATCATCAACTCCCTGGTGAACGGCATCATCATCAACATCACCGACGTCAACGACGTGCGCAAAGCTGTTCGTCTCCGCGCGCTCGACATCAACGGCGTCTCCACCGGCATCAACGGCGTCAGCATCCTCGCCGCCAACAATGTCTGGATTGAAGACTCAGTCATCGATGGCAACACCGGCAATGGCAGCACGAGCGGTATCGGGATCAGAATGGCTACTGCCGCGAGCTGCAACCTGTTCGTGTCTGACACGATGGTCCACAAGAACATAACCGGCATCCGAGTGTCGTCGACGTCTGGTTTCGCGGTCGCGAATATCCGCAACTCGAACATCGAAGGCAACACCACCGGCGTCGATGCGGCTTCGGCTAATAGCTTCGTGACAGTCGCGGACAGCCGCATCTCGAACAACACGTCCAATGGCCTCATCGCGAGCGTCTCCGCCGCGAATATGACCGTGCGCGAATGCGTGGTCTCAAACAATGCCACCGGAATTAATGCCGCTGCCGGCTCATCCGTGAAGGCATTGAGCAATTCAGTGGTTTTCAACACGCTCGGCTTCGGCGGCACCACCGCCCAAATTCAAACCGACGGTCAGAACAGGAACGCAGGCAACACGACCCCAGGCGCGCCTGGAGGCGGCCTCGTCACTATTCACTAACCCGGTCACATCAGACCTGAACCTCCCGATTCCCCGCACGTCTTTTCCGGCGTGCGGGGAATTTCTCATTTATCGGACGATCCGTGTAATCTGTGCCGTGTCTTCGCGCCGATGAAGAAACCCAAGGCATATCTCAACGTCCTCAAACTCAGGATCAACATGGCCCTGAAACGCGAGGCCGTGAGCAGCTATCCCGTCGTCGCCTTCATCGAGCCGAACCTCCTGTGCAATCTCCAGTGCCCGGCGTGTCCGACCGGTCTGCGATTGGGCCTGCGGCCGACAGTCTCGATCGACGAAGAGCTCTTCAAGACGACGATCGATCAGATCGGCGATTACGTCTTTCAGCTCTACATGTACAACTGGGGCGAGCCGCTCTTGCACAAGCGAACGCCGGAAATGATCGCCTACGCAAAACAGAAAGACATCAACATCCTTCTCAGCACTAACCTCAGCATCAAACTGACCGACGATTACATCGATCGTCTCGTGCTGAGCGGCCTCGATCGGATGCTGGTATCAATCGACGGCGTGACGCAGGAGTCGTACGCGCAGTACCGCCGCAAAGGTGATCTTGCGCTGGTGCGAGAGAACGTGATGCGGATCCAACGCGCCAAGCAGCGTCTCGGTACGACGACGCCGAAAGTCGTTTGGCAGTTCCTCGTCTTTCGTCACAACGAACACGAGATCGACCAGGCGCGTGAGCTGCACAAAGAATGGGGCGCGGACGAGTTCATCGTTGGCGGCGCGGAAATGCCGATGGAGCCGTACAACGAAGGCTTCGAACCGTCGACGATTCCGGCGTACAACATCTATCATCCGGACCACCCGCTACAGAAAGAAACGGAGCGACAGATAACGAGCGACCGCGCGTGTGCGTGGCTTTACGGCGTTTTCGTTCTGAATCCAAACGGCAAGGTATCGCCATGCTGCGCCGTACCGTCCGAGAAGCTCGACTTCGGCGAGTATCACAACGGTGACTTTTTCTCCGTCTGGAACAATGAAACGTTCCGGCGCGCCCGGCGGATGTTCGCGTCGAACCCTCGTAACGAGCCGCGTTCGCTCACAAACGAACAGAGGACACAGATCAGCAGGCGAATCGACGGAATGGCCGTGCGCGCCGTCGGCGATGTGAGTGACGACAAACTGATCTGTCATGAGTGCCCGATACCGTATCTGCAAAACTACACCGATCCGATCATCGCGGAGGTAGCGGCGGCGCAACACCACGGCGCGTCACACGCACCATCGCTGGCCGGCAGGGCGCGGCATCTGATGAACTACATGCTGATGGGTGGCCCAACGCTGAACGGGACCTGGCGTGCGCGTGCGCTGGCGAAGAGACTGCTGTCGCTGCGTGCTCCTCAGTACAGGAGCGCTGAATGAGGCCAATCATCAGGGCGACGAACGTTGCCAAGCAGTATCGGCTCGGCTCATCTCAGAATTCGTTCGTCACTCTTCGCGAGACATTGACCGAGGCTGTTCTGAATCCGCTGAAGCGACTGCGGGGCGACCGCAACGCAGCAACGGTGATGGCCCTTCGCGATGTGAGCTTCGAAGTCGCTCCGGGTGAAGTGCTCGGCATCATCGGACGGAACGGCGCGGGCAAGTCAACGTTGCTGAAAGTGCTCGCGCGTATTACTGAACCGACTTCAGGACGCGTCGAGTTGCACGGGCGCGTGGCGAGTCTGCTGGAAGTCGGCACGGGTTTTCATCCCGAATTAACCGGGCGGGAAAACATCTACTTGAACGGCGCGCTACTCGGTATGGCGCGCACGGAGATTCAGCGTAAGTTTGACGAGATCGTAGCGTTTTCTGAAATCGAGGAGTTTCTCGGAACGCCTGTGAAACGCTATTCGAGCGGCATGTATTTGAAACTTGCTTTTGCCGTCGCGGCGCATTTGGATCCCGAGATCCTGCTGGTCGACGAAGTGCTCGCCGTGGGAGATGCTCGCTTCCAAAGAAAATGTCTCGACAAGATGGAGAACGTGCGTCAGGCTGGGCGGACTGTGATCTTCGTGTCGCACAACATGCCCGCGATCACTCGGCTGTGCCCGCGCACGATATTGATCGAGGACGGCGCCATCTCGTTCGATGGACCATCGCACCAGGCTGTCGGGATTTATCTCGGTTCCGGCGCTCGGACAAACGCGGCGCGCGAGTGGCAGGACGTGTCGACGGCGCCGGGAAATGAGGTCGTGCGGTTGCGGGCGGTGCGCGTGCGTTCGCCGGACGGGGAGGTTTGCGAGAGCGTGGACATTCGCTCGCCGGTTGGGATCGAGATGGAATTTGACGTCTTGCAGTCAGGACACGTTCTGGTGCCGGGTTATCACTTCATCAACCAGGAAGGGCTTTGCGTGTTCGTCGCATCGGCGTGTGAGGCCGAGTGGCGTCGACGGCCGCGGCCGGTTGGAAAGTTCACGAGCACCGCGCGGATTCCGGGTAATTTCCTGTCCGAAGGCCCGTTGATTGTGACGGCGACGATGGCGACGATGGAGCCGTTCCGGGCGCATTTCTTCGAACGCGATGCAGTGGCGTTTCAGGTCATCGACACGCTCGACGGCGATTCAGCGCGAGGGGATTATACTGGTCCAATGCCTGGTATAGTGCGGCCGATGCTCGACTGGACGTCGCAATTCACGCCTGCGAACGGCTCGCCGGGAGGAACGCCATGAAGGTAGTCATTCTCGCCGGCGGTCAGGGCAGCCGGCTGACAGAGGAAACTGATCTACGTCCGAAGCCGATGGTCGAGATTGGCGGGCGGCCGATCCTCTGGCACATCATGAAGCACTACGCGCACTACGGTTTCAAGGAGTTCTTCATCGCGCTCGGCTATCGCGGCGAGATGGTGAAGCGCTTCTTTCTCGACTATTGTTCGTTGAGCGGGAGTATGACGGTCGATCTTTCGAGCGGGTCGGTGAAGGACCAGGACAGCGAGTGTGAAGACTGGATGGTCCATCTCAAAAACACCGGGCAGGAGACGAATACCGGCGGGCGCGTTAAGCGTCTTGAACCGTGGCTGCGGGATGGGACGTTTATGCTGACGTACGGCGATGGGCTAAGTAATGTAGATCTTTCTTTGTTGCTCGAGTTTCATCGTCTTAATGGGAAGATTGCCACTGTTACTGCGGTGCGGCCGCCGGCGCGTTTTGGTGGGCTCATTTTCTCGGGTGATTTGGTGACGGAGTTCACGGAGAAGCCGCAAATTGGTGAAGGATGGATTAATGGTGGGTTCATGGTGTTCGAGCCCACGGTTTTTGAGTATCTGGAGGGCGATGACAGCAGTCTCGAAACCGACGCGCTCGAGCGGCTCGCCGCTGATAAGCAACTGGCGGCGTTTCGGCATGAAGAGTTTTGGCAGTGCATGGACACGATGCGTGAAGTGAGGCTTTTGCAGAGTCTGTGGAGCAGCAACAATCCTCCGTGGAAGGTATGGCCATAGATAATCTAAATCCTGAAATATCCGTGTCATCCGTGGCCCAGTTCTGGCAGGACCGGGCGGTGTTCGTGACCGGCGGTACGGGACTGCTCGGCGGATGGCTCGTGAGGAGGTTGGTCGATGCCGGGGCGGATGTGGTTTGCCTCGTGCGCGATTGGGTGCCGCAGAGTGAACTCGTCAGAAGCGGCCTGCTCGAAAAGGTGAAAGTCGTCCGCGGCGACGTGCGCGATCAAGCAACAGTCGAACGCGCGCTCGGCGAATACGAGATCGAAACAGTCATACACCTCGCCGCACAAACAATCGTCGGCATCGCCAACCGCAACCCTGTCTCAACCTTCGAAACGAACATCGCCGGCACGTGGTCACTGCTTGAAGCATCGCGCCGCAGCCCACTCGTCAAACAGATCGTCGTCGCCTCATCCGACAAAGCCTACGGCCACCACGAACAACTTCCCTACGACGAAGACGCGCCACTGATCGGCCGCCACCCGTACGACGTGAGCAAATCGTGCGCGGACCTGATCGCACAATCTTACGCAGCGACTTACGACGTTCCAGTCGCAGTCACGCGCTGCGGCAACCTGTACGGCGGCGGCGATCTCAACTGGAACCGCCTCGTGCCCGGAACGATCCGCTCCATTCTGCGCGGCCAACGTCCAGTGATCCGCTCCGACGGCAACTACGTACGCGATTACTTCTACGCGGAAGACGCCGCCGCCGCCAACATGCTGCTCGCCGAAAAACTCGCGACCGATCCAACGCTGAAAGGCCACGCCTTCAACTTCTCAATTGAGACGCAGGCAACGGTGCTCGAACTTGTCGCGCGCATCAACAAGTTGATGGACTCGGATCTCGAACCCGACGTCCGAAACGAAGCAACCAACGAGATCCGCCACCAGTACCTGAGCGCAACCAAAGCCCGCGATCTCCTCGGCTGGCGCCCGCTCTTCAGTCTCGACGAAGGCTTACAACATACAATCGCGTGGTACACGGAATTTCTCGGAGCGCGGACGAAATGACCGCCGGCGCCAGCGGGCCGCTTTCCTGCCGCTCGTGCGGACACACTGATCTCAACACGATTCTTTCACTCGGACACACGCCGCTCGCGAACGCGCTCCTTCGCGCAGATCAAACCGACGAACCCGAAAAGACGTATCCGCTCGACCTCGCGTTCTGCCCGCACTGCTGCCTCGTCCAGATCACGGAAACCGTTCCGCCCGAACTTCTCTTCAGCGACTACCCTTACCTGTCGTCGTTTTCGGAGACGATGTTGCGCCACGCGGAGGAGCTGGTTACGCGACTGATCCGCGATCGCGGTCTTTGCGGACCAGAGAGCCGCGTGGTCGAGATCGCGAGCAACGATGGTTACCTGCTTCAGTATTACAAACGCGCCAATATCGAGGTCCTCGGCGTCGAGCCCGCTGCGAACGTCGCCGCCGTCGCCGAACGCAACCAGATCTCGACAATCAAAGAATTCTTCACTGAAGAGCTCGCGAAACAGTTGCCGCGCGCGGATGTCGTTCACGCGCACAACGTGCTCGCGCACGTGCCGGATCTGAATGGCTTCGTCCGTGGTCTTAAGACAGTAATGAAGGACGACGGCATCGCCATTATCGAAGTGCCTTACGTGAAGGAGATGCTCGACTGCTGCGAGTTTGACACGATCTATCACGAGCATCTCAGCTACTTCTCGCTGACCGCACTCAGCAATCTCTTCACGCGAAACAAGCTCAACATCAATAGCGTCGAACGACTGCCGATCCACGGCGGAACCTTGCGCATTTACGTCTCACATAACGACAACCCGGATCCATCCGTCCAATCCGTGTTACAGGACGAGACGGACTGGGGTGTGCGCGATCTCAGTTTTTACACGGATTTCAGTGATAAAGTTGAAGGGCTTCGCAAAGAGCTTGTGGGACTCTTACAAAAATTGAAAAACCAAAATAGGCGAATCGCCGTTTACGGCGCGTCGGCGAAAGGATCGACGCTGCTGAACTACTGCCACATCGGAAGCGAGACGCTCGATTACGTCGTGGACCGCAGCACCGTGAAGCAGGGGCTTTACACTCCGGGGATGCACTTGCAGATTCACGCGCCTGAAAAGTTGCTGGCGGACATGCCGGATTATGTGTTGTTGCTGACGTGGAACTTCGCCGACGAGATCCTCGAGCAGCAGTCGGAGTATCGCAGGCGAGGCGGGCGTTTCATCATTCCGATTCCATCCGTTAAGGTTATCTAAGCAGAATGGGCATCAAGTTCACTGAAACAAAACTCAAAGGCGCGTTTATCATCGATCCCGAAACGTTCGGGGACGAGCGCGGATTTCTGGCGCGCAGCTTTTCGGCGAAGGAGTTTGAGAGTCACGGATTGAACCCGCGCATGGCCGAGTGCAACATCTCGTTCAGCCGCAAACGCTACACGATTCGTGGCATGCACTTTCAGAAGCCGCCTTTCGCGCAAGCGAAGCTGGTCCGATGCAGCAAAGGCGCCGTCTACGACGTGATCATCGACTTGCGGCCGGAGTCGCCGACTTTCAAGCAATGGATCGGCGAAGAGTTGACGTCTGAGAACCGGCGCATGCTTTACGTTCCCGAAGGGTTCGCCCACGGCTTTCAAACGCTCGTAGACGACGCCGAAGTTTTCTACCAGATCACGAATTTCTACAACCCCGGCAGTGAAGGCGGCGTTCGCTGGAACGATCCGGTGTTCGGCATCGAGTGGCGCGCCACGGACGGCATCACGATCAACGAGCGCGATCGCACCTACCCGGATTTCAAGGCGTAGATATGAGTTTGTATCAGACAGTGAAGCGCGCGTTGCCGCTGGAGTGGAGGCTCGCGTTTCATAAACGAAGGACGTTGCCGCAGTATCTGGCGGCGCGCGTCGGCAATCGCCTGAAAGGACAGCCGGCCCTGCCGCCGGCGCATTTAATATCCCTCGTGACCGGCGACGACAGCCTGAGCTGGTTTCTTGACAGCGGGCGGACTCTCAGCCAGGCCATTCGCGAAGTTCTCGCGAAACATGACCTCAAGATCGAGCAGTTCACTTCGGTGCTCGACTTCGGCTGCGGCGTCGGGCGCATCATGCGTTACTGGAGCTCAACGCACGGCCCGGCGTGGCACGGCACAGACTACAATCCGGTGCTCGTCAACTGGTGCCGCGAGCATCTGAAGTTCTCCGAGTTCAACGTCAACACGCTTTCCGGCAGACTCCCTTACGCCGACGAATCGTTCGACTTCATCTACGCTTACTCAGTCTTTACCCATTTGAACGAAGAGCTACAGTTCTTCTGGATCAACGAACTGTCGCGAGTGCTGAAGCGCGGCGGCTACCTTTACTTTACGACGCACGGCGAGTACTACCTCGCAAACTTAACGCCCGCCGAGCGCGCACTGTACGATCGCGGCCAGCCAGTCGTGCGCGAACAACAAGAGTCGGGCTCAAACTTCTGCGCCGTGTTTCATCCGCCGAGCTATGTTCACAAAACGATCGCGCGCGACTTCACGGTGCTCGACTTCATTCGCGGCAGCGACGACGGCTGGTGCGCCCAGGACATTCACCTGATCAGGAAACCGAGCTGAAGCGCATGTCTTCCGAAATCATCCCTGACACCAGGCTACTCGGTTCGGCACTCGCGATGGCCGGAACGAACGAGCGCCTGCGCAACGCGATCTTCGACGCGCTGCGCGACGCGGAGATCGCGTCCGACAATCCGGCGGTGTTTCGCGAACAAGTCCGCTGGCCGTTGATCCTCGCGCTGTTGTCCCTCGCCGAGACGCATCGCGTCGTTCTGCAAAACGGACTCATGTTCGACGTGAGCGCCGACAGCCGCATCGAGAAAGCGCTGCTGCTGAGCCCTGAAGCGCACCCGGATCACATCTGGGAGCCGCAAACAACCAAACTGCTCACCGCGCTCGCAGAGGACGCCGCAAACGTCATCGTCGGCGGTGCGTACATCGGCGATCACGTCGCGTTCATCGCGCGCGTCGCCCGCAAAGTCCACGCCTTTGAGCCGTCACAACATTCATTCGATCGACTGCTCCACCATCTGCGGATAAACAATCTGACGAACGTCGCCGCACATCGTCTCGGCTTGTGGCAGACGAGCGGTGTCGCGTTGCAACTGCAAGGCGATCTCGCGCTCGGCTCGTCAGTCCCGGCGACCGATCCGACAGACGCATTCCACTCAATATCGATCGACGACTACGTCCGCGATTTCGAAGTCGCGCCCGTCGACTTGATCATGCTCGACACGGAAGGCGGCGAGGAAAACGCGCTGCTCGGCGCGCGCGAAACGATCGCCCGCGACTCGCCCAACGTCGTCTTTGAGATTCATCGCAACTTCGTTGACTGGTCCGGCGGGCTCGAAACGACGTCCATCGTTTCACTCCTGACCTCGCAAGGTTACGACGTGTTCGCGATCCGCGATTTTCACAGCAACTATCCGATGGCGAACGAGCCGATCGAGCTGATACCCATCGATCGCGTGTACCTCGAAGGACCGCCACACGGATTCAACACACTCGCAACGAAAGATGCGAACCTGATCGAGCGGCTCGGGCTCAGAATCGTGAAAGACGTCAGCCCGAAGTTGTTGCTCGACAGAGATCCGGCGTTGCACCTGCCACTGTCAGCGTCATGATTACGGTCCTCGGCGCATCCGGTTTTATCGGTTCTCGACTGGTCGAGCGGTTAGCAGCGCTTGGCCGCGAGCACCTGGCGGTCCGTCGCGATGACGCGATTCCGTCCGGTCCGCTGGGAACTGTTGTCTACTGCATCGGATTGACGGCAGACTATCGATCGCGAACCTTCGATACGATCGAAGCGCACGTTTGCAAGCTGCTCGAAGTCGTGCGCGAGTCGGACTTCGAATCGTTGCTGTATCTTTCGTCGACGCGTTTGTACGGCGGGAGTGAATCGACTTCGGAAGAAACGTTAATTCGTGTTTCACCGCTGGACGTCTATAACGCTTCGAAAATAGCGGGTGAGTCTCTTGTCTTGAACTGCGGCAGGCCCGCGCGCGTGGTTAGAATCTCCAACGTCTACGGCAATGACTTCGACTCGCACAATTTTCTTTCGACGATAATCAACGACGCGATTACGCAACAGAAGGTCGTGCTGCAAACGTCCGCGGAGTCCGCGAAGGACTACATCTCCGTCGATCGTGTCGTCGATGGTTTGGTCGCGATAGCAACGCGTGGGAAAGAACGAATTTATAATCTGGCGAGCGGCGTTAACGTTTCAAACGACGAGCTAACGGAAGCGCTTCGCCGATTGACGGGCTGCACGATCGAGTATGCGCCGTCCGCGCCGCTGGCGACTTTTCCGCCCATAAACATTGATCGCGTGCGAGCGGAATTCGACCTCCCGACGTCCAACGTGCTCGACGACCTGCCGCAATTGCTGGACGCGTACGCGCGGCGCAACACGGAAACGTCCTGATGATCAAAGTCGATCTCGAACAAGGCATTGTCAGTGTCGAAGAAGGTGGACGAACGATCACGCACCGTCTCGACACGGCGGAAGCCTTCAACGTCATTTCCGACGTCTGGCTGCGCGCCGGATGGGACAACAAATACGTTTACAGTTTCACCTGGCTCGGCCGCCCGATCATTCAGCTTCCGGAAGACATGTTTCGGCTTCAGGAGTTGATTCACTCGCTGCGTCCGGACGTGATCGTCGAAACGGGCGTGGCACACGGCGGAGCGCTCGTGTTCTACGCAAGCCTGTGCAAGGCGATGGACCACGGGCGTGTGATCGGCGTCGATATCGAGATCCGGCCGCACAATCGCGCGGCGATCGAGTCGCACATACTCGCGCCGCTCATCACGTTGATCGAAGGCAGTTCGATCGATCCGGTCGTGATCGATCGCGTGCGCTCGGAGATCAGGCCGGGCGAACGCGTTCTCGTGCTGCTGGATTCGCGTCACGCGAAGGATCACGTTCTTGCGGAGCTCGCCGCGTATTCGCCGCTCGTCGCATCGGGGTCGTACATTGTGGCGATGGACGGGATCATGGAAAAAGTCGTGGGCGGGCCGCGGACGGAGCCTGACTGGTCATGGAACAACCCGCGCCAGGCGGCACTGGAGTTTGTTGCCGCGCATCCGGGGTTTACTATCGAGGAGCCGCCGTTTCTCTTTAACGAAGGCAACGTGAACGAGCGAGTCACCTACTGGCCGTCGGCGTTTATCAAGCGCGTTTAGCCACATTTCTTGTGTCTTTTGTACCTTTTTGTGGCTAAAAACCAATGCAGAGCGTAATCGTCATTCCAACACGGAACCGCGCGGCGATCGCGAAGAACGCGATCCGTTCGGTGCTCGATGAGCGGCTCGACGGCGTGCGCGTCATGGTTTCCGATAACTCGACTTTGGAAACCGATCGCGAAGAGCTTGCCGGGTTCTGTGAATGGCTCGACGATTCGCGGCTGCGTTACGTCCGGCCGCCCGAATCGCTGGCAATGCCCGCGCACTGGGAATGGGCCATCGAAGAAGCGCTTGCCTCCTACGATGACGCCAGCCATTTCACTTACCTGACTGATCGGATGATGTTTAAGACGGGCGGCCCGAGGGAAGTGCTGGACGTCGCGGCGCGTTATCCGGACAGGATCGTCAGTTACAACCACGATCGGATCGTCGATCACGTCCGGCCGATTCACGTCGATCACTATCCATCCACTGCGAAACTCTGGGAAGTTCCGACGACGCGTCTTTCGTGGCTCGTGTCGCAGGCCGCTTTCCATCACGGTCTGCCGCGGATGCTCAACTGCATCGTCCCGCGCGCCGTGTTCGATCGCCTGCGAAAGCGGTTCGGCAACGTCTTCGCGTCGATCGCGCCCGATTTTAACTTCTGCTTCCGCTGTCTCGACGTCGAAGACTCGATCCTCTTTCTCGACAAGTCGCCGATGTTCCACTACGCGCTCAATCGCAGCAACGGCGCGAGCGTCAGCCGCGGTGAGATGACGCCGGACAACGCCGACTTCACCGCCAACCTGCCCGTCGACAATTCGATCAGAAACTACGCAACGCCGATCCCGCAGCTCAACACGGCCGTCAACGCCGTCTTCAACGAGTACCTGCTGTACAAACAGGAGTCGGCGAGCCCGCGTTTCTTCGATATCGATTTTCAGAAGTACCTCGAGCTCAACGCGGTCGAGATGACCGAGGTCAGCGATCCGCAACTGAAAGCCGAGATGTACGGTTTGCTTGAACGACACGGTTACCGGGAAACTCCGGCGACGCCGCGCGATCAAAACTGGCTCAAGCGCGCCCGCTCGTTCATCGGCAGGCTAAAAATGCCGCCCGCCTCGCCGGGCCTTGAATTCGCCGAGCTCGAGGACGCGATCGAATACGTTCGAAACTCGTCGCATTCGACGCCCCAAAGCCCTTCCGCCGTGCGCGAGCTGCTGCACGCGCGCGAGTTGCCGCTCCAATGACGCGCGGGCTCAAACGCACGCTCAGTTCCCTCGTGCCGGTGTCGGTCAAGACTTCCGTTTATTCCCGACTCCACAACGCCCGTCTCGCACGACTCCTGCGCACCAAACAACGTTTCCGCCGCACGCCGCGACAGCATCGCCAGCCGGCGCCGGCGGGCGTGAACCTCGTCGCGTACATTCGTGCGGAGATGGCGCTGGGAGTCGTCGCGCGTGGGATGGCGTCGGCGTTCGAGTCGGCGGGGATTCCGTTCAACGTCATCAACCTCGAGGCCGGAAACTACTCGCGTCACACCGACCTTTCGTGGTCGCACAAAGAAGTGCGACGCTCCGATTACGACACGACGATCGTCTGCGTGAATCCCGACAACACGTTTCACCTGCGAACGCAGGCGCCTGTCGCTGTGCTCGGCAATCGATACGTTATCGGCAACTGGTTCTGGGAGCTGGCGGAGTTGCCGGACGAATGGGTGAACGAGTTTGAGTTCACGGATGAGGTTTGGGGACCGTCGCGGTTCATCTGTGACGCCGTGTCGCGAAAAACGTCGGCGCCGGTGATCTACATGCCGCCGGTCGTGTCATTGAGTGAAAGCGCCGGACTGTCGCGCGCGCAATTCGCTTTGCCGGAAGACCGGTACCTGTTTCTCGCGATGTTCGACACGAACAGCGTGTTGCAGCGGAAGAATCCGTTGGGTGTGTTGCGGGCGTTCAAGGCTGCGTTCCCGAGCCCGGGCGAGAGTGTGGCGCTGGTGATGAAGTTCAATAATCCTGATTATCGTCAACCGTTGTTGCAGTCCATACGCGAGGAGATGGATGGAAGAGACGACGTTTTCGTCATCGACCGGATCATGCCGCGGAATGAAGTCACTTCGTTGATTGAAGTCAGCGACTGTTTCGTCTCGCTGCATCGCGCGGAGGGGTTTGGGCTCGGTCCGGCTGAAGCGATGAGTCTGGGCAAGCCGGCGATCGTCACGAATTGGTCGGGCAGCGTTGACTACATGACGCCCGACAACTGTATGGCTGTCGATTACGAGCTCGTGAAGCTGGGGCAGGATTACGGGCCTTACAAAGCTCATCAATCCTGGGCTGACCCCGATGTCGAACAAGCGGCGCACTGGATGAAAAAGATCTCCGCCGACCGCGAGCTCAACCGTCGCCTCGGCCACCACGCCCGGCAGACGATCCAGTCTCAATTCTCCGCGCGCGTCGTCGGCGCGCTGATCCGCGATCGTCTTGCACAGATACGCGGTTAAGCAGAGGTCTGATAGTCTCAGGCACGGTTGACCGAACTTACAACGCTGGCTAGACTGTCATGCTTTTCTAATGAAGCCGACTGCACCGCAAACAATTCCAGTCTCCACTGCCATCGCCGCCGAGAACTCTCAACCATCAGGCACGACGTTTCAACTGCCTGACGAACCGCTCGTCATCATTCAGCCGAGTAGCAAGTGGAACCTTCTCAACCTGAAGGAAATCTGGGCATATCGCGAGCTGCTGTTCTTCCTGACGTGGCGCGACGTCAAGGTGCGTTACAAACAGACGGCGCTCGGAGCAGCGTGGGCCATTCTCCAGCCGCTGTTCATGATGATCATCTTCACGATCTTCTTCGGCAAGCTTGGCGGAGTCGACTCTGGCGGCGTACCGTACCCGGTATTCGCCCTCGCGGGCCTCGTGCCGTGGACCTTCTTTTCCAACACGATCACCGCCAGCGGAAACAGTCTCGTCGGCAGCGCCCATCTGATCACAAAAGTTTACTTCCCGCGTCTCATCGTGCCCGCAGCGGCGATGATGGCCGGTCTCGTCGACTTCGTCCTGGCGTTCCTGCTGCTCGTCGTGCTGATGATCTACTACCGCGTTCCCGTAACGTCGCAGCTCGTGTTTCTACCGGCGCTGGTTTTGCTGACGGCGTTGTTCGGGCTTGGAGTCGGAACGTGGATGTCGGCTTTGAACGTGAAGTATCGCGACGTGCGGTTCGCGTTGCCGTTTGCAATTCAACTGTGGCTGTTCGTCTCGTCAGTCATCGTGCCGTCATCAGCCCTTCCCGCAAAATATCGCTGGGTCCTGATGTTCAATCCGATGTCGGGAATTATCGAAGGATATCGATCCGCGCTGTTCGGACATCCCTTCGACTGGCCCGCGCTCGGCGTCGCTACAGTCCTGACAATCGGCATGCTCTTCTACTCGGTCTATTCCTTCGGCAAGGCGGAAAGAAGTTTCGCCGACATTATCTGAAGAGGATCACGCTCTTATGCGTGTTTCCTCGTACCACTCGATCGTCCGCTTCAATCCTTCTTCGAGACTCGTACGCGCACGAAAGCCGAACTTTTCTTCCGCGCGGCTCGTGTCCAACTGCCTCTTCGGCTGACCGTCCGGCCGATCCGAACGCCAGCGCACCTCACCCTCGAAGCCCGTCAGCCGAACAATCAATTGCATCAGATCCCTGATCACGACTTCCTCGCCGTTGCCGAGATTGACAGGCAGAGGTCCGTCATAAAGAGCGGCGGCGCGCACAATTCCTTCCGCACAGTCTTCGACGTACAAAAACTCGCGCGACGCGGTGCCTGATCCCCACGCTTCGATAAACGGCCCGCCACGTTCGCGTGCTTCGATGCACTTGCGAATCAATGCGGGAATCACATGCGACGTCTCGAGATCGAAATTGTCGCCGGGACCATAAAGATTTGCCGGCAAAAGAAAGATCGAGTTGAAGCCGTACTGCTCGCGATAAGCCTGTGACTGAACGAGCATCATCTTTTTCGCGAGCCCGTACGGAGCGTTCGTTTCCTCGGGATAACCGTTCCAGATGTCGTCTTCCCTGAACGGCGTCGGCGTGAATTTCGGGTACGCGCAAACGGTCCCAATCGCTACGAATTTCTTAACGCCGTGCTGTCGCGACTGTTCGATGAGCTGAGTGCCCATCATCAGGTTGTCGTAAAAGAAGCGGCCCGGATTTTTTTGATTATGCCCGATACCGCCGACCACGGCCGCCAGATGAATGACGAGGTCCGGCGCGGCGTCGTCGAGCAATCGCTTCACGTTCTCTTCTCTGACGAGGTCGTATTCCTGACTGCGAGGAACGACGATCTCGACGTTTGGAAACGTCTTCAAACGGTCGACGACGAAACGGCCGAGAAAACCGGCGCCACCAGTCACAACTATCTTCTTGTAAGGGAATTCCGCAGGGAGCGAGTGCATGCACGTCCTTCAAATAGGAGATGAATCTTCGGCGTGATGGTAACACGAAGTTTAACCACCTCGTTGCCGAGAATCGGGAGCATAAGGTAAGGTATACCGCTTATGAAACGAGCGCTGATCACCGGTATCACGGGCCAGGATGGATCCTATTTAACCGAACTTTTGCTGGAAAAGGGATATCAGGTTTTCGGAATCGTCCGGCGTTCCTCCTCCTTCAATACCGATCGCATCGATCATCTTTATCAGGACCCTCACGAGCCCTCGGCCCGGCTGCGCATGTTCTACGGCGACCTGAATGATTCGAGCTCGTTGAATACTATACTGCGGAAGACTGAACCCGACGAGATTTACAACCTGGGCGCGCAGTCGCATGTGCGCGTGAGTTTCGATGTGCCCGAATACACCGGCGAGGTAACCGGGCTCGGCACCGTGCGTCTCCTTGAAGCCATCCGCGACACAGGCATCAAGCCTAAGTTTTACCAGGCATCGTCTTCGGAGCTGTTCGGCCGCGTACGTGAAGTTCCGCAAACCGAGCAGACGCCTTTCTATCCCCGTTCTCCTTACGCGTGCGCGAAAGCTTACGCGTATCACATCACCGTTAACTATCGCGAATCGTACGGCTTGTTTGCTTGCAACGGTATCCTCTTCAATCACGAGAGCGAACGACGTGGAGAAACTTTCGTCTCACGCAAGATCACTCGCGCCGCCACTCGCATAAAACTCGGACTGCAAAAACGTCTCTACCTCGGAAACCTCGACGCCAGGCGCGACTGGGGCTACGCGAAGGACTACGTCGAGGCGATGTGGATGATGTTGCAGGCGGAAGAAGCGGACGATTTCGTGATTGCCACCGGCGAGAACCATTCGGTGCGTGAGTTTCTTGATGAAACGTTTGGCTATCTCGATCTCGACTGGCAGAAGTACGTCGAAACAGACCCGCGCTATTACCGCCCCGCGGAAGTCGATCTACTCCTGGGCGATGCCTCAAAAGCGCGGCGTGTTCTTGGTTGGGAGCCGAAGGTCAGTTTCAAGCAGTTGGTACACCTCATGGTGGACCACGATCTAGAATTAGCCCGCCTGGAAAGCCTGCGAAAGTTGGATGGCGCACAACTGCCGAAGGCCAGTTGGGGGTCCGTCTAATCCGAAACTCCAAAATCAGTGTAAACTAAGCCCGAATTGGGGAGTGGACTGCTTTCTGTGACAGCGATCGTCAAAGTCGAGAACCTAAGCAAACATTATCAGATTGGCGCAGCTCCGGCGGCTTATGCCACTTTGCGGGAAACGTTGACGAACGCGATCCGCAAACCGCTGGCGAGTTTGCGGCAGAAGTTTGAAACGACTGAGAACGTTTGGGCATTGCGCGACGTGAGCTTCACGGTCAACGCCGGCGAGGTGCTGGGAATTATCGGACAGAACGGCGCCGGCAAGTCGACGTTGCTCAAAATCCTCTCCCGCATCACGGAGCCGAGTAAAGGCCGCGCTGAGTTGTACGGACGAGCGGGCAGTCTGCTGGAAGTCGGGACGGGATTTCATCCTGAGCTCACCGGACGCGAAAATATCTATCTCAACGGCGCGATCCTCGGCATGACCAAGCCGGAGATTCAGCGGAAGTTCGACGAGATCGTCGCGTTCGCCGAGTTGGAAAAGTTTTTGGAGACGCCGGTCAAGCGTTATTCCAGCGGCATGTACATGCGTCTCGCTTTTTCTGTCGCCGCGCATCTGGAACCGGAGATCCTCGTCGTTGACGAGGTGCTGGCCGTAGGCGACGCGGCGTTTCAGAAGAAGTGCCTGGGCCGTATGCGCGACATCTCGAGTCAGGGGCGTACAGTTCTTTTCGTCAGTCACAACATGGCCGCGATTCGCAGTCTATGCGATCGGGGAATACTGCTGGCGAATGGAGAAAAAAGGTTCGAAGGTCCGGCCGGCGAGTGCGTCGATCGTTATCTGGCGGAGGTCACGCAGCACGCGACGAACGAAGTTGATTTAAGCATCGTTCGCCGCGCTCGCGGTGTCGATCCCACGTTGAAGATCTGTAAACTCCGGCTGTTAACGCGCGACGGGCGGCCGTTGGTGCGCGTCGGCGATCCGCTGGAGATGGAACTGGAGTTCACTGTTTCGGAACCGCTTGAAGAGGTAGTGCTGGGTGTACGACTGATGTCCGCGGACAACGTGAGCATCGCGGAGTGTCGCAGCAGTCACTGTTATGGCGCGATCGAGCGGCTCGATCCGGGGAACTATTCGATCAGGTGCCGCATCGAGCCGAACATCCTGAGCCCCGGCCTTTACCTGTTGAACGTGGGAGCGCGCTGCGCCGCCAAGCCGTTGGACCATGTGACTCAGGCGATGACGTTTGAAGTTTATAGCGATGCGACGCGCAGTGTCTGGCTCGACGGCGTCGGCGGTTGCGTTGTGCGGTTGACGTCAGAGTGGACGCACGCAACGCCTGTTTAGCACCGGTCCTGAAACACAGTATGAGGCCGTTTGACAGTCTCTGCGATCTCAGCGTTCTCTGTGTTCTCTGCGTTGAATATGCTCCAGAATGCAGTTTACGCAGAGGCCGCGGAGGGCCGCAGAGAGCGCAGCGCCGCAGAGTTCAAACTGAAGCACTACTGAAACGTCTATGATTGCTGGAATCAAATACAGGCTGGGTCAGTTGCAAATGCGTACGGAGTTTGCCGTGCGCGGGGCCAGCAACTATGCGAAGTTGATGGTCAAAAATGGCAACGACCGGCCACAGCTTGCCGCGGTCACCGTCGGACGCAACGACGATTACATGGCCGACTTTCGCGAGCGGCTGCTGGCGACGGTTGGGTGGAACACAAAGTACCTGGTCAGCGAGTTTATCTTTGTAGAGTGGAACCCGCCGTCCGATCGCGAGCTGCTTTCACTCGAACTGACGAAGAACTTCGACTGCGTCCGCGCTTACGTAGTGCCGCCCGAGATTCATCAACAGACTTGCCAGAATCGGAACATTAATCTGCTCGAATACCATGCGAAGAACGTCGGCATTCGTCGCGCACGTTCGCCGTGGATCCTCAGCACAAATGCTGATGCGGCTGTCGGGCTCGACTCCGTCATGCGTTTGCGGAACACGCCGCTGAGAGAAGACGTGCTTTGGACCGCCGAACGATGGGACATTCCGTGGCGGGAGAACGAGCAAACAGACATCGGCTTCCTCGGCAGCCTTCGTTACCGCCGGCTGAATCCGTACACGGAACTGGGCACGGGCGAGTTTTGTCTCGCCAGCCGTGAGCTCTGGCACCGCGCGCGTGGGTTTGACGAACGAATGGTCAGGCATCGTTATGGCTGTGACACCCGGGGAACGGCCCAGATGGTGGCGCTCGGCGGCAGTATCAGACGGGTAGGCAGCGTGCTCCATCTGACGCACCCGACTTCCTGCACCGAAGGAGTCCGGCCCCATCACGGTGAAGCAGCTACTCCCGACGGTGT
>DASURS010000260.1:0-20370 GCA_036279935.1 Pyrinomonadaceae bacterium | reverse complement strand
TGTGACGTCCGTGCGAAAGCTTATTCAGGGCGACGAGGTATTTGCCCGCTGGATGCATCGTGTCGCCCTCGGCTGTCGCAAGGTGGCCGATGTTGTAACTGATCGGAATCTTGTCGGCGACCTCCCACGTCCCCATTTTCCATTTGGCTACCGCGGACTCGACGAAGAGCGACGTGTAGGCATAACCCTGATCGTCAAACTGCGTGTGCAGCGGACCAAGGCCCACGTTGACCTCAGCCTCTTTCACCTGATCGTAGTTAAGGACCGGGATGCCGTCTTCATCGCCGGAAAAGGCTTTGTTTTGAATCGCGGCAAGGACCTTCTCCATGTCAAAGACCGTTGTGATTGATTGCAGCTTGCCGCTCGCCACGATCCACTTGCCATCGGGACTGACATCAACGCCGTGCGGACTCTTCGCGGCGGGAATCAGGTAAACAACGCCCGGCGCGGCTTTCGGGTCGATCACATTGACGCCGCTGATCTGCGTCGTCTTGCCGTCTTTGACCGCTTGTTCAGCAGCCTTCCAGTTCACCGCCACCACGTAGTCACGATCCTTTTGCGTGGCAGTAACTTCGAGTTTGCCGGTGGCGCGTTCGGCGTTGTAACAGGTCCAGAACGCCCAACCATCGCTGACGCCTTTGCCTGCGTCGCCGAGGTCGAAATCGAACGGCGGCATAAGAATCTGCCAGCCCACGCTCATCTCACCCGTTTGCGGATTGATCGGAACGCCGGCGACGATGCCGTTGTACTTGGACGCGTAGTTTTCGATCGGCTCGTAGGTACCCTTCGGCAGTGGAACAGAGAAACGAGACGCGGCGAGCACGTACTCGGTATTTGGCGTAACGAACGAGCCGCCGTGATATCCGGATATGTTTGGAATAGGACCAAGAATCTGTTTGACCTTAAAGTCGCGCAGGTCGATGCGCGCGAGGCGATTGTTCGCGTTGTCGTTCACGAACAGCCAACGGCCATCGTAGTCGCCTTGTGTCTCGCTGAGTGCGGGATGATGAACGTCGCCCCACGTGTAATTGCCGAGCATGGCTTTCGTTTGTTTATCGAAGCCATAACCCGTGGCCGGATAAGGCGCGAACACCGGAATCGTCGCGATGTGCCGCATCGACGGCACACCGGCAACGTAAACATTTCCCGAATGTCCTCCTGAATAGAACAGGTAGTATTCGTCTGTATCGCCCGGCGCGACGTATGTTGCTATCGCGGCCTCGGCGACGTCGCCACGTTCAACACTTTTTGGGCCACGAGCACAACTGAGCAGCACCCCTGCAATAACGAGTGTGAACAAAATGCCAAGACCGAACCACGTGAATTTATGATTGCCCTTCATGGGGGATTCTCCTTTCGCTCAGGCCTTCACGACTATTTCTTCGGAGAAGGTGAAGGCGTGGCTGTTGCATTCTTCAAAGCCTGGTCGGCGGCCTTCGCCTGCTCGGCCAGTTTCTTTTCATAAGCGGTTTTCAACTTCGCGACTGCTTCCTGCTTTTCTTCGTTCGTCAACACAATTTGCGTCGACAACACGACGGCCATCGTGCCCGTTGGGTTAGCGAGAAAATCTTCGAGCGTCTTTCCGAAACGGCTCTGAACGTCCGCTACCGCAAACGAAAGATCAGGACCGATGGCAGATGCCGACTTGATATCGAAGGCGGTGACTGAGTGACATGCGAAGCAGCCCTTCTTCACGAAGAACGCGCCCTCGCCTACCAACATCTGCTTCTCTTTTTCGACTTCCTCGGGAGTTTGAACTTCCGCCAGCTTGAATCCCGGGCGGTACGTTGCGGGAATGTTCGCGCGCTTCCAGCTCATCACCAGGAGCGCCAGAGATTGCGCGTCTTTGCTGTTCAAATTGAAGTTCGGCATCACCGTTTCGGGGACGAGGGACTTCGGATTCTGCAGGTGTGAGACGTGCCAGGCGAAGGCCGTCTTCACGCCCAGCATGCGCGAGTAGTCGTATTGCTCGGGCGACTTGTCGCCCACATAAGTCAGGTCAGGACCGATGACGCCGCCTCGCCCGTTAATCATGTGGCACGCGCGGCAGTTCTTACTCTGGATCAGCAGCTTTGCCTGGTTGATGTAGTCGGCGCCCGCCGTCTCTCGATCGTAGCGATGGCAACTGTTGCAGTTCATTTGCATCATCGCTTTCCGATCTTTAATGAGATAGAGATCGCTGACCTGTTTGCCGAGCAGCGGCTCTTCCCAATGTTCGGTGAAGCCGTGCGCTGACTCCATGTCAGTCGCGTAGCCCTGCCCGCCATGGCAACTCGTGCAGCCGTATTGGCTCAACGGATGCTTCTTCAAAATCTCCTGCGGGTGCGACTTGAAAGGCTGGGCCGCGCCTTCGAGTCCTTTCCACTCCATGCCCAGGTGGCAGGTGGTGCAGCGATCCACGCGATCCAGATCTTTCACCCAAATCTGCTGCAATCCTCGCGGCGCCTGGGCCGCGCGATCGGGACCGAATTTCTTCGCTACCAGATCCTGAAACTCGTTCTGGTAGCTTTGCCAGTCAGGCGTGTAGTAACTCCAGAACACAGCAGCAGTGATGATCAGAACCCCGGCGCCGAATGCGTAGAGCAGAAGTGAGTCGCGGCTGAAAGCGTTGCGCCATGATGAGCGCGTGGCAGCGTCCTGATGACCGGCGGGCGCGGCACTTTCTGCCGCAGAGTCTTTTTTTCCCGAACGTTTTCTGAAGAACACGCTATGCCTCCCTAAAGTTTCCGCGGCATCGTTGGCCAGCTCTCCCAGGGCCAATACCAGTTCCAGAACGGCCCGCGCATAAACGTTCCGATCACCGTGAAGATGAGAATCGCGGCGACGATAACGAGAAAGATGATGTTCTGTTTGCGCCGCTCGCCGGCGAACCACACGCCCACCGAACGCACCGACGACTTGTCGAGATACGGCCACAGAATGGCGGCCAAAACGAGAACGCCGGGCACAAGGATTCCGCCGATCAGGGCGCCGTTGATGGTGGTGCCGCCGATGGTGAAGGTCGTGTCCGTAACCAGTTCCTGTAACCAGAGGAAGTACCACGGCGCCTTCGCGGGATTCGGCGTCACGTTCGGATTTGCCGCCTCTTCAAGCGGCGCACGGAACAAGATGGTCAACAACGCTGCGACCGCGACCGTGCCGAGTGTCACCATGAAGATTCGTCTCGTGAGGTTCGGCGACGACATGACCGTGTGCTTGTCCGCTTCCACGATCGAGGTTTCGACGTGAACGGTCCGACCGCTGGTGATTCCCAAAAGCGAATACGTTTTGCTCTTGATCGGGAGCACGTTCTCTTTCTTTTGTTCGAGCGAAAGCTGATCCACGCCGGCCAGGCCGCCGTCTTTTCTCACGCGCCACATGTGATACGAGAACAACAACAGCACGCCGAGGGGCAGGAAGAAACAGTGCAGGACGTAGAAACGAATCAGCGTGTTCTGATCAATGGTGTGACCGCCGAGCAGGAAAAACCGCATTTGCTCGCCGACCACCGGCGCCGACGAAGCGATGTTCGTGCCGACGGTGATGGCCCAGTAAGCAAGCTGGTCCCACGGCAAGAGGTAGCCCGTAAACGACAACAACAGCGTCAACAGCAGCAGGACAATGCCGATGATCCAGTTGAGCGGCCGGTTCTGGTTTACGGCCGTGCCGTTCTTGTACGCGCCGGTCAGAAAAACTCTGACGAGGTGCAGGAACACGACCGCAACCATCAAATGCGCCGAAGTGCGGTGCAGTCCGCGCAGGAACCAGCCAAACGAGATCGTGTATTCGAGATCTTTGACCGACAGATACGCGCGCTCGACTGACGGCACGTACAGAAACATCAACGGGATGCCGGTGAGGACCAGAATCAGAAACAGCAACGCCGAGATAGTTCCCAACCAGAACGAATAGTTCCAGGAAATACTCCGTCGAGTTATCTTCGACGGGAACCAGTGCAGCAGAAAATTCTTGACGACGGAGTCGCCCGCTTCGCGATAGGTCTCCGGTTGCCAGGTCCATCTAACCCTGGTCCAGGTTCTTCTCGGGTCCGGCAGCCTGGCCCAAATTGAGCGTTTTGTCTCCATCTCGTTTGTTCCTCATCAACTGCGTGAGATCTTCGTCTCAGCTTTGTGTTCGTACAGCTCTTCAACGTGATGCATGAACGTGATGTAAGCCTTCACATACGCCCGTCCGGCCTGCACGTCGTCGGGCTTGAATTGCCGTCGCTTGAGCGTCTCCTGAAATCGTTCCTGAATTTCTGTGTGAGTGGCGGCGGGAAATAGTTTCAGCAGTTGGTCCGCTGAACCTGCGGCAAGCGATTTGTCGGCGAGCGGAATGACTGGGCCGAGATCGGTGCCGTGGGGCTTCAGGCCGGTGTAAGGCTCGCCTTCTCCCAGCCGATGCAGTCGAACTAGCGATTCGAAAAAGTAGTTGTCGGCAAGTTCTTTGGCCTGACGATTCAGTTTCCTGACAGCCAGCGTTTGCTGAAATTTCTCTTTAACTTCAGCTTCGTCATTCTCGTTAACCCAGATGAGCACGAGATTTACATTTCGCGTGCGCAGCGCTTCACGGGCGGCCTTGACGACTGGTCCATCCATCGTGTCGCAATGCGCGAAGACGTTTCCGGCAAAGAACAAACTCCCGAATAGAACTACAAGCGGGATGAATGTTCCGATTCTAATTCTGCGTTTAATCATTTCGCTCCAGGACGATCGTTAGACCGTCAATCGAAAATCCTGCGGCACAACCTGTGACGTATCGACGACCAGTTGTCCGTCTTCGGGGGCAATCTCTAATTTGTAGTGAGGCAGGGGCCTTGGCGCGGGACCTTCGTAGTTGGTTCCGTCGCCGTAATATTTCGAGCCGTGACACGGACACGCGAACTCGACCTGCTCGTTGATTTGCCGTCCACCGGCGCTAACCGTCTTCGGCTGGCTGAGGCGGTTCATCTTCACCGTGCAGCCGAGATGCGTGCAGGTTGAGGAGATGCAGTGAAATGTATTCTTGTCGCGGAAGATGAAGACGCGCTTGTCGTCGATGAACTGTGCGCCCTGAGTGAACCGATCAATCGTGCCGACTTTAAACCGCTGCGGGTTTTCGTAAAGGACATTCGGCACCAGCGAGCGGAAGAACGCGTATGCCTGGCCTCCGATTGCCAGCAGCGTGGCGACCAGCCCGACTCGCGAAATCACCTTCCGCCGGGTGAGATCAGTCTTCGGCGCCTTCACTGATTCGTCAGGCGATTGCGGTTTGCCTTCGAGGGTCGGGGCGTTCTCAAGCCCTGACTTCTTGCTCCTCATAATAGAAAACCTCCATGGTCATCGCGTCAGTCGGGCAACGAATGGCGCACAATCCGCAGCGAATGCACTTCTCGTCGTCCTTCAACATCGCTGACAGCGGTCCGGTCAATGAGATCCCTTCATTCGCGACGATTTGATCCTTGAGCTCCTGATCGAGATCGAGATCTTCAAGCGGCACCAGTTTCAGACAATATTCCGGACAGATATCGACACAGCGATTGCAGAGCACGCACTTCTCCGCGTCGTAGATCGTCTGGATGTGACAGTAGAGACAGCGCTCGGCCTGGCGCTTCGCTTCTTCTTCCGTGAAACCGGTTTCAACTTCAGAGATTCCCGTGCGGCGATCGAGCGAAATCGTGGGCGGCGCTTTGCGCTCGCACTTGTCGTAATCTTCCGGGCGGCGATATGAGCGGGTGGGCAATTCCTCGATCCGAAGGTTAACCACCAAATCAGTCTTCACACCGCGCAGGTAATCGTCGATTGAAAGTGCGGCGCGTTTTCCGTTAGAGACCGCCTCGATCAGATTGCGTGGGCCAAAAGCCACGTCGCCGCCCGCAAACAACCCCGGCGCTGAGGTGGCAAGCGTTTGCGGATCAACTTTGATAGTTCCCTGCGGGGTCAACTCAACGTGATCGTCCGGTGTCAGGAATGAGAGATCCGCCTGTTGTCCGATGGCGAGAATGATCGAATCGGCTTCGAAGGTTTCACTAAGCTCGAGGTCATAAACAGGATTGAAGCGGCCGTTATCGTCGTAGGTGCGTTTCACGCCCATGAACTCGACGGCTTTCAGTTTGCCGTTCTCACCAATGAACCGCTTCGCGCCACGTTGCGGCAGAAAGCGCACGCCTTCTCGCCTTGATTCTTCAAACTCCTCGCGGCCCTGCGTCGTCCGCATCACCGGCATTTCCGCGAACGATTCGAGACTGGCCATATAAACTTCGACCGCGCCGGCACGAACCGCTGCGCGCGCTGCATCTAACGCCGTCTTCACGTCGTGGCCGGTTTCTTCCTCCGTTTCCTGCATCGCGGCGCGGAGTGCCATACGCGCTGCGTCGAACGCGACGAAACCACCGCCGATCACCAGGACCTTGCGTCCAAGGTTTACGCGGTAACCGTTGTTGATATTGATGAGGTAGTCGATGGCCCGGATGACGCCGTCGAGATCGCCGCCCTCGATCTTCATATCGCGTCCCTTCTGCACGCCGACGCTCATGAAGATCGCTTCGAAGCCTTCGCGCTTTAGTTCCCGAACACCGAACTTCTCGCTTAGCGGTGTGTTGAGTTTGATCTCGACGCCGAGATCGACGGTCTTCTGAATTTCCTTATCGATGATTGCGCGAGCGAGGCGAAATTCCGGGATGCCGTGATACATCATGCCACCGGCGCGATCACTCGCTTCAAACACAGTGACGCGATAACCCATCAAAGCGAGATCGTGCGCAGCGGAAACGCCGGCCGGCCCGGCGCCTATCACGGCAACCTTCTGACCACGCGCGACGTTTGCGCGACTCTGTTGCAGCACAGGCAAATGCCAACGCTGCTTGTTGCCGACGTCGGCGCCATCGACTCGCAGCTCATCCTGCGTGTCGGGCTCCATCGATTCAACGCCATACTTCTCAGTGACAAATCGTTTGAGGGCGCGAATCGTTATCGGTGCGTCGATTCGTCCTCGCCGGCATAGCGTTTCGCAGGGTGCGGCGCAGATGCGGCCACAGACGGAAGCGAACGGATTAGGCGAGCGAGCAACGAGGTACGAGTCCTTGTACCGGCCTTCGGCAATTAACTGGACGTAACGCCCGGCATCCGTGTGAACGGGACAAGCAGCCTGGCAAGGAATCATGCCTTGCCAAAATTCGATATCAGGGATAAGGGTCGTGTATTTGGTCACCCACACACCGCCACAGGAAGTGACCTTTCTTCAGCAAGACATGCTCCACTGGAGTACGCGCGGGTTAACGCGATTTTGTCGCTAAGTTTAGGAAAAGGAAGGTCTTGACGCGTGACTTAAGTCACAGAGCAGCAACGCGACGGTGAGGAAAGCTCCGCAGCGGTGAGCAAATTTACGCAAGAGGATTTGGGTTCTTCCCATCGACCAACCATCCACTATGTCCGCACGTTCGAAGGTCTATCATCCACGCGTCGGGAACTTCGCGTGCAATCAAATAAGACTTCAGGTCGGCCCAAACTTGAACTCGATCCAGAACGACGGAATCGGAAGTGATCGCGATTGCCGGCGACTGTACGATCGCTGCATCCGGATTGAAAAGCACTTGCACCTCCCACGGGCAATCGTTGCGGGTTGCAAAATCGGCGATCTTTGCCGCAAGGCGGCCGCTGTTTGATACAGGTCGATCAAGCAGCCAAAGCACGGATGACGGATCAAATCGTTGCAATGTCTCACCGATCATCGAGATCGCTCGTTCCGTTTCCTCCACCGATCGATAAGATCCATGTACGCTCGAAAGGTCGCGAATGCAGTCGTCAACTCCGACAAACAGCGGACCTCCGCTCAGTGCCGCTTCGACGGTGATTATTAAATTGAACCCGTCGATAATCACAGGCTGATTTCGTAATCGCTGTACCGCAACGCAGTGAGACTTCCTTCGCTGCTGGTCCTGGTCTGAACACGCGGAGCGAGATACTGCAAGCCGCTGCCGTTCGCGAAGACCATGTCGGTCACCAACCAATTTCAGCGACGACGCCAACTTGTAATCGCGCGACAACAGCCACGAAAGCTCACTGACGGCGAGGCGAAGTTTATCCAATTGATCAGCACGGAAGAGCTCCGCATCAGCAGGATGCGCGCCACGATGTCGTCGAGCGTCTGGACTCACTGCTTTCCTTTACCGATTTCAATGTTACTTCTCGCCCTGCGGGAAAAGGTAGTAGCAGGTTGGGATTTGGCGTCAGGTTTATTTGAATGGAAACAGATTCCAGATCTGCGCCGCGATTACATAAAGAAGGATCGCAAACCCACACAAGAAAGGCACGAGAACGAAACGAGCCCACCTTGCCTTTTGATCGCGAACTCGAATGACAGCCTGCTCCTTTTCGAAATCCGTCTTTGCCTGATGCCGGCGTGGGAAAATTCCCACCACGGTACAGATAATTGCCAGAAACCAGAAACAAAGAGGAGCGAAGAGTAGAGCTTTGGCGATCGGTCGGTTTTCGATCGGGCCTAACTTGACGTACTCTCGTAAAGCCTGTGAGTACATCGCAATACCCACGCCACTCGTCGTTGCAACGTACTTAAGGGCGTCGACAAGGTTATCGATACTCTTCTTGTCCAATTCTTCATAATCAACGACGCGCGGAGGTTTTTCCGTTGGAGGCAGCCCTTCCAGAGGCAATCGAGAGTCAAGCTCGGCTCCCGATTGGTTATTTCGTTCCGTACTCACGGAAGAGTTAGCAGACCTATCTCGGGTCCTTTTGGACCGGCTACTCACGGCCTTTACGCCCAAATAGGAACTGCAGCATTGTTTCTGGCGTCACGGGTAGTTCATTCGCTGTTCCACAATAGTCACAATAAAAGAACATACGACGCTCGCCTTTACCCACATCTCGAAGACGATCGACCTTGTCTCGTTCCTCGGCCGGCTGGTCCATAGAGCTGACTTTGTTGCAGTGGAAGCATCTAAACGTGAGATCTGACATGTCACCTCCTATTGTTGGATGGCGCTGCGTTAAATCTGCGGCGTCTAAGATGAACGCGTCGTCCGAGAACTGTCTCGACGTTCACCTCGTGGATTGGTCGAATGCAGAAAGGCTGAACTGAGCGATTGCGTCAGGCAGCGGTAGCCCGTGAGACTCAGCCTATTTGAGAACAAAACTGACGTTATTCCGATTACAAACTGCTTGTCAACTTCTTCACCGCTCGCTATCACTTTTCGACACCTCTGAGCTGGTTATATAGTTAGACCATGCGCGTGCTGAGCCTCATGGAAGAGCTGTTAGCGATCGAAGCGGAAACAAAGTATTTGTTCGCTGCCACCGATCGTTCTTATGAACAGACATTGATGCAGGAGTTGTTGAACATATTCAAAGAAGCTGAACTTCTGTTTGGTCCGAGAGATGCCTCGATTCAACTGTCCCTACCTCGGATTAGTGAGTGTATTACTGCGCGTAGTTACATCTTTCGGCCGTTGGGAATCGCGCGAATATATCTTAGTCACCAGTCGAGGAATGAGGCGTGGGTTGCGTCACTGGAACTCGCTCATGAAGCGATTCACGTGCTGGGGCCCGCCATGTTTGGCTCGCCGTTGACGATTCTGGAAGAGGGACTGGCAGAATGGTTCGCGCAAAAATATGTGAGTCGCGTCCATGGGATGGTTTTTGAGAGAGGTCGTGATGCTAAAGCTGATGCTGTGATGCAGGCGGTTTCTGATCTTCTAGCCAGGAATGAATCGGTAATAAAACATTTGCGAACTCGTCAACCGGTCATTTCAAAAATCGATGAAAGACTCCTGGTTAACCTGGCCGGCACCCCGCCTAATGACGCAAAGTTTCTGTGCAGCGACTTTCGAAGTTATTGGCAACCACCGTCTCCTTTGACCCGGGGCGCGGAACGCGTCGCCAACTACCTACGGTCACTATGGGATTAATCGATGCTGTGTGACGCCGGTCCATCACCAGCCAAAGCGATAACCTGCCGACACCATCAAAACTGCAAACGTGCCGAAAAGGATTTCTGAAATGCCGAGTGTCTTCGGTGTGGGTTCGGACTGGTTGAGAAGTCCGATCACTGCACGGCCGAATAGTACGACGAATACGACCATCGCTACGACCGGCGCAATCTTGAACAACAGCAGAACGTAGACGGCTATCAGCGGTAACAACTGGACCACGATGACTGCTCCATTCGCCGCCGGCTGTTGCTTCTGCCGCCTCCGGCTCAACAGCACGCGCAGGTACAGGATTGTTGGTACATGACGACACGCGACGATTATCCACAGCGCGAACGCCATCGGCCGCGACCATCCACCGGCCAACGCGATCGCGGTGGAAATAGAACCGACAGCCAGAGCTCCCGTGAGTTCAGGAATTAATTTTCGGCTGTGTCCCCGCGCGTCGTACAGGAACTGAACGAATACCAAAGGAGCCGCAATAACGAACGGCAAGAGAAACTCCGGCGGTAGCGTCGCAACTGCGAGTGTGAAGAAGACAATGGCCAGTGTTACGTAAAGCAGCGCAAATCGATCAGCGAATGACGTGCGGTTTAAAATCCGGTTTTTACGACGATCGCCGACGGCGAGTTTTAGCGGGTGTCGCGCGAGAAAAGCGGCAAGAGCTCCCGCGCCGATAAACAATCCGCCAACGGATGGCGCCACCAGTAGACCCAGCGCGACGGGCTCGACAATCAGCGCCCAGCCACCGTGTTCCGCAGGCAGAGCTACGGCTCTGATGTTCGTCGTTTGCTGCGTCATTGCTACCGATGTTCCCATTGAACCCCCGAGATTCTCAACCTATCAGTGCCCAATCAGAAACTCGATGACTTGAGTCACACGATCACGACGCGTCCAGCTTGAAATACGGCAGCGATGCGGCAATCATGTCAGCCATGACAACTGACAAGGCCGCGGCGTTAAAACGTACGGCTCTCTTCCAGGAGTTAGACGACCAGACGTTGAACTTGCTTGCGGAGCACGCGATGCCGCGACACTACCGCAAAGACGAAGCGCTGTTTTTCGCCGGTGAGGAGGCTCACGGCCTGTTCGTTATCGTGAGTGGTTCCGTGCGCGCGTTCCGCGAAAGCGACGGTCGCGAACAAGTGATTCACGTCGAACGTGCGGGCGCAACGGTGGCCGAAGTACCGGTGTTCGACGACGGCACGTATCCTTCTACAGTTGCGGCAGAAGAAGATACGGACGTGTTGTTTCTTCATAAGCGAGACGTCCGCCGGTTGTCTTTACAGCATCCCGAGATTCCGCTGGCAGCCGTTAAAGTTCTCGCCGGGCGTTTGAGACGCTGCGCTGAGTTGGTCGAAGTGCTCTCGCTGAAGGAAGTCGGACAACGAGTCGCACGGTTCCTTGTGTCCGAAGCGCGACGACATGGTAAACCGACCGGCGATGGAGTTTGTCTGACCCTGACTTACACGAATCAGCAGATCGCAGCGCGTGTTGGATCCGTTCGGGAAGTTATCTCTCGCGCTCTGTCGCGACTTCAGCACGACGGGCTGATAGTGCTCCAGGACCGCAAACTCACAATCCCCGACATCGAAGCGCTCGCCTCATTCGCTGGTCGCGGGCTCTCGTGACTTAAGTCATCGCCCGTATCTTCGACTCGGTCTAGCATTTGCTTAATCGGGAGGACGTTCGAATTTTGGCGACACAAGTTATGACGACCGCGGGTGAAGGGTTGAAAACGAAGAAAATGCCGGGTCATTGGGTACTCGCGCGGCTCGGCAAGCGTGTGTTGCGACCCGGAGGCATGGAACTAACTCGGCGGATGCTGAGTGCGTTGCAGATTTCGGCGCAAGACGAAGTAGTCGAATTTGCACCGGGAATGGGTATCACAGCGCAGCTTACTCTGCGCGCGCGCCCGGCTTCCTATACTGCCGTCGAGCGAGATGACGCCGCAGCTCAGATCGTGCGTGGCTATCTCAGCGGCAATCGTCAAACATGCATTGTTGGAAATGCAACCGATACCGGGCTTCCCGCACACTCGGCGACTGTCGTGTATGGTGAAGCGATGCTCACGATGCAACCACCGGAGACAAAGCGCCAGATCATCCACGAAGCTCACAGGCTACTCAAGACGAATGGTCGCTACGGCATTCACGAGATGTGCCTGCTCGCGGAAGACATGAGCGAGGAAACAAGGAAAAAGACAGAACGCGATCTCACCGGTGTCGTGCATCATGGAGTGCGGCCGCTGACGATCGGCGAGTGGTGCTCATTGCTGGAATCCGAAGGATTTACGATTGAATCGATTCACCAGTCCGCGATGAGCTTGCTGGAACCGGGCCGGGTGATCCGCGATGAAGGAGTTCTTGGCGCCGTGCGGTTCGTCTCCAATCTAATGCGCGACTCCGAGGCGCGCGAGCGAGTATTCGAAATGAGAAGGGTGTTCCGGCGTAATCGCAAGCATCTTGGTGCGGTGGCAATCACGGTAGTTAAGCAATGAAGTATGGCAACTAAAATGCGCAATGAAACTGTTACCCAACTGAGCGGCATGTTGCAGTATCAAGCGGCGTCGGTCGTGAGTCGTGTGCTGCTGAAAAACAAAGGCGGCACGGTAACGCTATTCGCTTTCAGCAAAGATGAGGGACTTAGCGAGCATACTGCGCCTTTCGACGCGCTGGTCCAGGTTATTGAAGGCGAAGCCGAGATCGGGATTGCACCGGCCGAAGCAGAGGCCGGCTCCCCTCTGGAAAAGTTTCACGTGCGGGCCGGCGAAATAATCACCTTACCGGCAAACCGCGCCCACTCCGTCAGAGCCATAACGGATTTCAAGATGCTCCTGACAATGGTCCGCGCCCTGTGACCCTAAGCCTCAGGCAATAACCCCGTGACTTTGCGGAATTCTGCGCTCAAACATGGCGATATTCCGCAGAACCGCCCTGACAACAGCCAATTAGCGCCAGTCCAGATCGACCGACCATACCGGCATAAGCGTTGCTCAGACACCGGCGATGGCCATCTCTCTACACTCAAATTCGCTGTATCCAGATCCCTTCCAGTCGATCGAGCCGACCGCGTCAGGGCTGCTGAAGAAGTACGACGTGCCCGGGCCGCGCTATACCAGCTACCCCACGATTCTTCATTGGACTGACATGCCCACGGTCGATGAGTGGATCGAAAGCGTTTCCGACAGCCTGGACTTGTCCAGCCGTCACGGAAATGAGGCGGCGATTTACGTGCACATCCCTTTTTGCCGATCGCTCTGCACCTATTGCGGCTGCAACTCGCGGATCACCTGCAGCACATCAGTAGGCCGAGCTTACGTCAAAGCAGTCCTGACGGAGTGGGAACTGTACTGCGCCAGGCTCAGCCGTTCACAGCCGATCCCGCTCTCCGAACTGCACCTCGGCGGAGGCACACCCACGTTCTTGTCCCCGTCGGAACTGGACGAGCTAATTGGCGGAATCCTGAAGCACGCAAATCAAACTTCGCATGCTGAGTTCTCAATCGAATCCGATCCGCGCGTCACACAGCCCGAGCATTTGTCGGCGCTTCACCGCCTGGGCTTCAGACGCCTGAGCCTCGGTATTCAGGATTTCGATCCGGTGGTGCAGATGGCGGTGAATCGAATTCAAACTGAAGAGCAAGTGCGCACCGTAACAGAGACAGCGCGGGCGCTGGGCTTTAACAGCATCAACTACGATTTGATCTACGGCCTTCCTTTCCAGAATCTGCAAAGCATCGAGCAAACCGTCGAGGCGGTGACGCGTTTGCGGCCCGATCGCATCGCATTTTACGCCTACGCTCATGTGCCCTGGGTGAAGCCGGGCCAGCGACACTTCACCGAAAAAGATCTCCCCTCGGGCGATGAGAAACGCGCACTTTACGAACTGGGCCGCAGGTTGTTGCAGGCGGAGGGTTATCGCGAAATCGGCATGGACCATTTCGCGCTGGAGAGCGACGTATTGTTCCAGGCTGCAATCGAGAAGACGCTGCACCGTAATTTCATGGGTTATGCGCCTCGTCTTGTCACTCCATTGATTGGGCTTGGCTCTTCGTCGATCAGCGATTCATGGGACGCGTTCGTCCAAAACGAAAAGAACCTCGAAAAATATGAACAACGAGTTGGTAACGGTGAGATTCCGATCTTCCGAGGCCACAAACTGAGCTCGGAAGACTTGATTCTCAGGCGTCACGTTCTCAATTTGATGACGCGTTTCAAAACAAGCTGGGACACACCTGAAGCCTACGTCCCGTACCTGGATTCAGTCGCACAACGACTCGAAGAGCTTGAATTTGATGAGCTCGTAAAACTGACCGGCAAGACCTGTCAGGTCACAGACGATGGCCGGGCGTTCCTGCGCAATATCTGCATGGCGTTCGATGCGCGCCTCGCGCGAGACAGTTCCACTACGCAGTTGTTCAGTCGGACCATTTAACAACCATGAAACAAGGAATCCTATTACTAAATTTTGGCGGTCCATGGACTCTCTCTGACGTCAAGCCTTTCCTCTATCGCCTGTTTGCAAACCCCAGGGTGCTGGTAGGAATTCCCTCTCCTTGGCGTCAACTGCTTGCATTCATGATCGCACAAATCAAAGGTCCGTCTTCGATCAAGAACTACAGGAGCATCGGCGGCGGTTCACCGCAGCTCAAGTGGACCGTGATGCAAGCAGAAGGTCTGCGACAGTTGCTGCACCGAAAAGAAGTGCGCGTCGAAGTCGGCATGCGCAGTTCGGATCCGTCGATCGAGGCTGCGCTGGAACAAATGAAATTTTGGGGCGCTGACCAATTGACGCTGATGCCATTGTTTCCCCAGTTCTCGACCACGACGACCGGAACGTGCTTCGACGTTGTGGAAGAACGTCTGAACAAGCTCGGGTGGCATCCGCAGCTCACGACGATCACCCATTGGCCGGACCATCCCGAATACATCAGCCTGCTGCGCAGGAGTGTCGACGAGGCAATCAGCCTTGCGGAATCAGAACGTAACGGGTCCAAGGGACCGATCCACGTCGTGTTCTCGGCCCACTCGTTGCCGATGAAAATCGTCGAGCTTGGCGATCCATACGCTGATGACGTCGCGCGAACAGTGCGCGCAGTCACTCAGGGCATGCAAACCCAGTGGTCACTCGCGTTCCAGTCTCGCAACGGCAGGCTGCCGTGGCTGAAGCCATATCTTGAAGACGAACTGAAGCGATTGGGTCGTGAGGGTGTCGATACTGTCGTGGTCGTGCCGATTAGTTTCGTCAGCGACCACATCGAAACGCTGTTCGAGCTCGATCGGCTGTATCTCGAGATGGCGCGAAAGCACGGCATCAAACACTACTATCGCGCGCGTTGTTTCAACGACGACGCGCAGTTTCCCCGTGTGCTGCAATCGATTTTGATGGAGGCTTCCGCATGATCGGGACGTTAAACTCCAGTTGTAAAGAGGCGACGGTCGTCGGCGCCGGTATTGCCGGTATGCTCGCGGCCTACTCTTTGGACCGTCGCGGCTACCGTGTCACGTTGCTCGAAGAGAAGCAACGCGCGGGTGGATTAATTCAAACGCGGAACACCGCGCACGGCATCGCGGAGAGTGCTGCGCATTCTTTGATCGCTACCGGACCGGTGCGCGAATTGTGTCGCGAACTCGACGTCCAACTCGTAGAGCCGCGCAAACAAGCGAGAGCAAAATATGTTGTTCGCGACGGTAAGCTGCGGCGCTTTCCGCTGACCATCAGCGAAGCCTGCGGCACGTTGGTCCAGGCCGCCGTCGGCCGCTCTGCCAACTGTCATTCGCAAAGCCTCGACCTTTGGGCGCGGCGACATCTCGGCACGGTTGCGTTGGAATATCTCGTGACGCCGTTTGTACGCGGCATCCACGGAGTGCAACCATCTGAGTTGGGTGTGGCGACTGCTTTTCCTTCGCTCGACTTCCCGGCGGGAAAGACTTTTCTGGGCGCGATGCTGACGAAACGTCTTCACGGTGCGGCCAAAAAAGAAAAGAAGCCACGGGCTGCGCCACGGTTTGGAATGGGAGATCTGACGGCGCGTTTGGAGCAACGCCTTGAGAAGCGACTCGGCTCTAGATTCCGAAAAGGAGAGAAAGTTGATCAGTTGCCGGACGCCGCGAATGTAGTCATTGCGACGCCGGCTTATGCTGCCGCGAAACTCATACGATCTACCGATCCTGTACTCGCAGACAAACTGGATGAGGTTCGTTATACGCCGATCGTGTCGGCCACCGTTTTTGTGGATCGTCACGCGTTCACGCGTCCAGTAAATGGAGTAGGCGTGTTGATGCCGGCGCGCGAGCAAACGCAGTCTCTTGGCATTCTGTTTAACTCCAGTTCGTTTGCTAACCGCGTCAACGATGAGTCGCGGTTCGCATCGTTTACGGTGATGATGGGCGGGACGGCGCAGCCGTATTGGCTCCACGCGCCGGACGATGAGATCCGCCAGGCGATCAAGCTGGAGCTGTGGAACCTGTTGGGAATTCGCGAGCCGGTTGAAATCGCGATCCACCGCTGGCCGGCTGCTTTGCCGCAGTACTCAGTCGATCTACAGGAGATTTGGACTTACGCGAGTCAGAGTTGGTGCGCAAAACCCGGACACCTGCTCTTTGGCAATTACACGGGGCAAATCAGTTTGCGCGGCATGATCGAAAGCGCGGCCGCGCTCGACTAAGCGTTCGCGGTTGCGGGCAGGGGTTAATTTGAATTAAGAGTCGCCCGCAAAGGCGCAAAGACGCCAAGAGAACACAACGAAATCGCTGTTTTCTTTGCGCCTCTGCGCCTTTGCGGGAAACATCTTTCTTAGATTGACCCACTATTCGCGGTTGCGGAGGCACCGGTCGTGATGAAGAGTTTTACTGACCTATTAGAACTGCACGGGCAATTGGATCACATATTCGTTGAGCATCAACGCGCGCTGATCAGACTCGATCTCGATCGCGCCGAACAGTTGCTCAATGACTATCAAACCGGATTGCTGGCGCACATTCGTGACGAAGAGATATTGATGCTGCCGCTTTATCGCGAACGCGTGCAGCCTCCGGTTGGCGGAGCGGCGGAAATCTTCGCCGGCGAACACGAGAAGCTGCGTCAGTTTGTGGCACTTTTCCGGCAGGAAGTTGAGAAAATCAGAGCGAAGGATGACGTAGAGCTTGGTGTGTTGTTTCTGATTGATTCGCAGCACCTGTTCAAGCGTTTGCTGGTGCACCACGACACGCGTGAGAAGAAAATGCTCTACCCGTTACTTGATGAAGTTACAACAGAAGCGGAGCGACAGGAGTTGTTCGCGCGCCTTGAATTCGCGCCGGAGTTGCAGCACGCTCAATCATGACGGGGATTGCGGTTGCGTCAGGGGCAGCAGCTCGTCTACATCGCAGAGCAAGCGCGGGTGTTGTGGATCGGAGAGATCGAGCTGGTCCCAACGAATGCGATAACCCTCGTTTCGCTTCGCTCCCAACACTCGCAAGACTGCACGGCCAATACTCCACGCGGCCAGACGTTCCAGCAAGGCATACCTGCCAACGAGAAATTCCGACACGAAGAACTGGCCTCGCTCTTTCTGCGCCCAGATCTCTTCCAGACGTCCAATCGGCTGCCCGTTCATCGCGAACACCTTTCGTCCCAGCAAAAGCTCCACGTGTACCAGTCGCTTCATCTACGCCCCCGGAATACGTCCAATAACTTTCTCGCGCAGCCAAAGCTCCCACTCGAGCGCCGGCGTCTTCTCAGCCTCGACATCTGCGCGGACAGTGTTCAAACCGATGTGCAGTTTCCCCCACGGAATGCGATAAGGCTCAGTATCGATACCAAACTTCTTCAGCAGTCGCGCGGCAGCGTTGCCGAAACGACGGCTCAACCGGTCCAGCAAAGTCTTAACACCCACTTCGACGTACGCCACTCGCGGCTGGCGACCGTCTTCGAGCTCGAGAATCAGCCCGTCCACTCGGCCCATGCGCCGGTGATTACGATCTTCTAGTTGCTTGTCGAGACAACCGTTAATTAACTCCATCAACTCCCTCCGAAGATCTGCAAAGGAATAGACACCACCGCCAACACAAACGCCAAACCGATGATCACAATCACCACTGCATTCGAAAACCACCCGTTATGATAGCCGCGCACATAACTGCGGTCGTTCATCAGAAAGAGAAACGGCACAATCGAGACTGGAAGAGTCGCCGCCGTGAGCGCCATCGAAAAGATCGTGACGCTCAATGGATCGACTCCAGTGAGAACAACGAGCGTGGCAAGCAGCAAGATGATCGTGTAAGCAAAACTGAAGCGCGCTTCGTCGAGCGGCCGCTGATTCTCACTCCAGTTCCAGCCAAACCCCTGTGCGGTCAGGTAAGCAAGCTGGAGCGTGATCTCCATCGTCGCTCCGATGCAGGCGATGGCGAGCGAAGCAACCAGTAACCAAAACCCTTTGTGTCCGAAAACGGGGACCAGGAGATCCGGCAGTTGTGAGTAGTGTTCAATCTTTACTCCTTTCGGCGCGAAGATCATCGCCGCGAGGATCAACACCGCGATCGAGATCACTGACCCGAAAGTCATTCCGGCCGTCGCGATCACTCGATTGACGCCGACATGACTCTCGCGCCACTCGTCTTCGATCGCCCCGGCCGAATAGAAGAAATAGAGGTACGGCGAGATCGACGCGCCGAGGATCGACACCGCGATGAACCAGTAATGGACTGAGTCGTGCTGCGGCAGTGACGGCACTGCGCCACGTAACACCTGGCCCCACGGCGGATGAATCAGAAAAGCGCCAACCACGAAGGACAGAGTAACGAGCCCGAGCAACGACACGCCTTTTTCGATCACGCCAAACGTGCCTTTCCAGATGACGAGCCAGATGACGAACGCTGCCGGCAACGCCCACCATTGCAATCCGATCCCGGTCGCGAGCTCGAGCGCGATGCAAACGCCGCCGATCTCGGCCGCGAGGACGAGCAGAGTCACTAGTACAAGCGTCAGATAAAGAAGGATGAAATAGTTGAAGCCGAAGCGTTCGCGAATGGCGTCGGGAATCGTCTTGCCGCTGACTGCCGTGAATCGTCCTGCTTGTTCGACGAGGAACGTTATGCAGATGCCGCCGAGGACGATGGCCCAAATGAGTTGGAGTGAGAAATCAGCACCGGCTTGTGCGGCGGTCGCGATCGATCCGATTTCGAGAAACCCGCCGACGCTGGTGACAATGCCGAGGGCGATTTCCAGGATCTTCTTCACATACAACAAGCGTGCAATTCGTTGGCCCGTGATCCAGGTGAGTATTTACCGACACCTACGGCCGGAACGATGAAACGTGTGGTGTATGAGATTGCTACGAGTTGATCGATCGCCGTACTGTCTGGCCCGTTCGAAATGGTTGTTGGCAGGTTAGTCTTGCTTCAAGCGCTAAACCTGCCACCAACAATGCGACGTGGTTTTGGAGGATCGGGCTATGGCTGGCGGTCGAGGCAGTTGATCGTGTTGCCGTTGAGATCGGTGCAGCCCCACTCCCAGTCGCGAAAACCGTTACGCGTGATGGTGAAACACTTCTTGCGGCCACAGCGGGTCGTTCGGATCGTGATGTTGACGTCGTCGGCGGCGCCGGGTTTGAGCGGCCGCGGTCTGCCTTTGCCCGTCAGCGAATGAACGAGCTGCCCTTTCGCGTCGATGAACGAGACTTTGACGTCGCCTTTCTTCTCATATCCCGGAAGCGCAACGCGGACGCGGTAATGACCGGCCGGCAAAGCACGTTGGCCGTCGATCGATACGTACGCGTACAAGAGGTCGACGCCGGCGGTGATCTCTTTCTCGGTCGGCAGGTCGTCCCGCTGAATGGCCGCAGTCACGACTTGCACGCCGATCGCCATCTCACAGGTAAGTGATTCCTTGACGATCGTCTGTCCGGCAGACTTGGCGCTGCGTTCCAGCGAATCGGCGAGTTGTTTTTTGAACGCTGCGAGGTCGATTGTGGTTGCTGGTTTGCTCATGGGCATCTTCTCCTTATGTGTTTGGGTTGAGGTGTGTGGAAACCTTCGAAAAAGAGCACGGTGTGTTTTCGAAGATCTCGTTATGGAACTGACTCCTGTTAATGCGAGGCAATCCTGAGCGAAGCAGAATGTTACGGCGAAGAGTGATTGTAAGTATTTAGGCGCTGCTGAATTTTCCGTGAGGCAGTTTTTTATCGCCAGGCATTCATTCCTGTGCGGTGTTTCAAGAATCTTTCATAAAAAACTCAGACCGCATTTCGTCCTCGCTTGGCCGTTACAACCGTGTCCAACTCAGTCGCATCCAACCAGCCTTGTAAGACCTGGCCCGTCGCCCATTCTTAAATACTCGGCGTCAGGTTAACTTGTAAAAAATCGGAACTCCCAAATGACCATGTGCTTCTTCGGCTGGCGTGCCAGTCGTATCTCCAGCTACGCCCACTTGCACCTGATTACGTGCGCACTTCTGTTCTGCGCGAGCTTCATGACGACGGCCGCTAGT
>DASURS010000259.1:0-7559 GCA_036279935.1 Pyrinomonadaceae bacterium | reverse complement strand
CAATTACCCAAAACTCGCCGGTGCGGAATAATCAAGCCGTGTACCGACTCATTCTCGCCATCTCGATCGTCGTCTGCTGGTTTGGCCCAACAGTTTCCATTGCCTAGGATCCGCCGGGCGAATATACTTCCGCTCAGGCAGAATAGGCTCGTTGCTAAAGGCCGTCTCCTCAATCCTTCAGACCGAGCCACGCACTCAACACTCTGTCGGCGAACAAATGTCTCTCAGATAAGAAGCATTTTGGGCGCAATCGCCGCAGAGCCTCAACTAGAAAGGATCGGTTGTATATACGTTATTCCTCGCCTCTCACGTCTCTTAACAAAATACTTTGTGCAGTACTTGCGACAGCGTTGACGCTTTCGTTATGCCCTCGGCCGAACTCTCGCGCTGCCTCAGCGGACTCAGTTTCTGAACCTTCGGTCACCAGTGTTTACACTGCGACCGGCACAACTATAGGGCGCAGTCTCCTGGATTCGGCATTCGCCAAAGATCCTAGCTCTCAACCACTAACGGTCAATGACTACTTGAATAGTCCAGATCTGAGGTCGAATAACTCAATCCAATACGGGTTCGATTCAGATGGGGTGACAGTTGCAAGAAAAAGAGACGGTAGCAAAGCAAGATATGTCGATCTCTCACTTGGTCACGTAAAGCTGGAAATCTCACAGCAACATAAACTCGGCAATGTCGAGATTCAACGGTTCCCGTCTAACAGCACGTTACTGCGCTTTCAAACTCCGGCTGGACGTAGCCTGTTCGTGCGAACGTGGCTAGAGCCAAATACCGACAACGCCAACAGGACGCTGATCGAGCTTCAGTATGGAAAATATAAAGTCGAACTTAAAACGAACGGCGGCAGCGCGAAACCTGCGTTCTCCTCGGATGTAGCTACAAAACTTCAAAACATAGTTACCGGACTTCGCCGCGATACCGACCTTATGAGGCTGATCGAGACAAGCAGCGTGTTCTGCGATAAGTCAGTCGCCTCGCACATCATGTTAATGCGAGGTATCAAGGCGCCAAGTCTAATGTTTGGCTGTGCTGAAGATATCCTGGTGTGTTATGTAGCGATACTCACCTATGTGGGCTCAATAGCTACATTGATCGCACTGTGTGGTGAAACGATCGGCTTGACCTGTTTCCTGGCCATCCTCGCACACCCTGCACTTGGACCGCTCGCCGTACTTAAATGTAACAACGCGATCCAATCGTGTGGCACTCCCGCGCCAGCGCCTCCAACAAAACCGCGTTATCAGGAGATCTGCGCGGAGATAGGCGGCTATTGGTCGCCTACTGTGGAAGATTGTTTCCCGTCGCTGCCAACGAACCAAGGCGATTGCCAAGTCTTGGGGTTCTTGTGGAACTTTACGAATAGCACCTGTCAACAAGATGTTGTTAGCATCAATTTCGGATGCAATGCGGATCAATGGGGCTTCTGGAACTCAAGATCTGAGTGCCCATGGATCTACGCTGACTGTGAATGCCTAAACGGGGACGAGACACCTATTGTTATTGATGTGCAAGGAGACGGCTTAAATTTGACGGATGTCGCAGGCGGCGTGGACTTTGATCTTGATAATCACGGACGCGCCGATCGGTTTTCATGGACTGCCGCCGGCAGCAGTGACGCATGGTTGGTTCTGGATCGTAATCACAACGGCGTGATTGACGACGGCAGCGAGTTGTTTGGCTTCGCCGCACCTCAACCGCCTCCACCGCCAGGAGTGCCGAGAAATGGGTTTCTGGCGCTGGCCGAGTTCGATCGCCACCCCGATGGTGGCAACGGTGATGGCTTCATTGATAGTCGAGATGGCGTCTTCGCCAGCTTGCGATTGTGGCAGGACACGAATCACAACGGGATATCGGAAGCATCGGAGTTGCATACGTTACCGGAGTTGGGCGTTGAATCCATCGCAGTCGGTTACGCGGAATCACGTCAGCGCGATCGACACGGCAATGTCTTCAGGTATAGAGCCAAAGTTTACGGTGCTAACCGCAGTGATCTGGGCCGTTGGGCTTACGATGTGATTCTCCTTAAAGCACCGTGAGCGGTATTTAAACGCACTAAATGGCGCACCTCTGCGATGGCTGAACAATCAGCATCGCCGTCGCTGAACGTCGCATGCGTTGAGGTAGGGTGTAACATTGAGGAGAGCTGGATTAGGAGGTAAACATGGACAGCTTTTTCTCCGAGATCGGCATTTCTGCCGTTGATTTTGTTTATATTTGGGCAGTGTTTGTTACGACGATGGCGGCGTTTTTTGGATTAAAGAAGAAGCATGTGTGGCTCAGTCACGCGATGACTGTGATATTCATACTGAACTGTCTTGTCATAATCTGGTTTCGCGAGGGCTTGAATGTACGTCTTTTCGCTGCGCTGATGATCGTGTCGGTGATTACAGTGGAAATCGCCGTGACTTTGATTAGAAAACGAAATGCAAGCAAGTACAGTTGAAGCCAGATTGATCTAAGGCGCTCCGACCCGCGCCGAACAGTCCGCGCAGAAACTTTCGCGTCACCGCAACCAATTACCGCATCTCGCCTCCACAATGGGTCGGCGTTTGCACCCCGAGTTGGCCCAGCATCCGTCCACCAGTTTAATGGATGACGTTGTAAAATAATGGAACTTTTTGCTTCGCGGAAGCATCGAAGACATCGCAATTACCCAAAACTCGCCGGTGCGGAATAATCAAGCCGTGTACCGACTCATTCTCGCCATCTCGATCGTCGTCTGCTGGTTTGGCCCAACAGTTTCCATTGCCCAGACCAGGAAGAACGATCAATCCGAAGTGCTGAAACAGTTGCTGGCACTGCCTGCGCCGACGCCGCGCACGTCATCGCCGGCGGACACCGAACAAAAACCGCGGACCGGCGAGTTTTTCGCCAGGAAAAACCAACCGCCTGACGACGCTCCCATCATCGACCTCGTCACGTACTGGGAGCGTTGGATCTGGATCGACAATCGCCCCAAGCCTTCGGATACCGTCATTAAGAGGCTGCGCGATTACTTTCTGACGAATCCGGAAGGGCTCGCCCGATTCATCAGGCTTTTTCCCGCGACCGAAGAGACGATCTCGAAAATGAAGGAGCTCTACGACAGATCCGCGACCGACGAGAAATACGACCCGCCCTGGCGCGACGCCGTCAAAAACTGGCTCGTCTTCAACTCCGACTGCTGTATTGACGAACTGCTAACGATGGCCCGCAAGGCCAAAGACTCGAAAAACGGCGAGGTCAACAAAGTCGACGCGCTCGTCGCGCTGGCGAAACTCGATTGGACCAATGCTGAGCCTCTGCTGCGCAGTCTCATGGGCTCCGGACAACCTCGCTCCAGCACTCTTGCTCTGTCCTTGTTATACAGTCACGCCGCCCAGGAGAACGACAGCGGCGCCGCTGAAAACTACCGGCGCATGCTGCAACAGATCGCCGTCAACGCCGCTCAACCCGGCTACGCGCGCTTTACCGCTATCCAGGCGCTCGCCTTGTCCGAATGGTCCGGCCGTGACGAATGGTATCTCAATCTGTTTCAGGACGAGTCGATACTGAGTCTGGAGGACGGCAACTCCACGTATGCACCGCTTATCACTTTGTTCCAATCCGATCCCGAAAAGTGGATTCCCGCAGTCGCGCGCCTCCTGGAAAGTAAAGAAATGACCGTCAGGATCGCCGCCGCGTCGTGTTTGATGGTGTTCAAAGCGCCGGACGCACGGAAAGATGCGCTCCTGCCGCTACTGCCATGGCTTTCGAACCCGGCCTGGATAACCGACAAAGCGAATGAGCGAGTGCAGTTGATTCAAACTCTCGGATTCATCGACGTGCCGGAAAGCGTGCCGGGGCTGATCGCGGCGGTCGAAAGCAAGGACGAACCTCCCTACACTCGCAGTTATGCAGGCTTAGCGCTCGCCAGGTACGAAGATCCGCGCGCCGCGCCCGCACTCAAAAAAGCACTCGCCACTGAAAGAGATGAAGGCAACCGGCAACGCCTCCTCGGAGGACTGGTCGCTTCCGGCGGACTGCCCGACGAGGAAGGACTTGAAGCGCTCGAAGCTTACATCGTGAAAGCCAGGACACCAGAGGGCCAGGCGCTGGTAAACGAGTATGCGGGCCAGATCACTCGACTCGAGCTGCCGGTCAGCATCGGGAAGTTTCTTAGCATGATGCAAGAGGCGCCGGCATCGCTGGTGAGAACAGTTTTGGCGCGCGCGGAGAACTTGAAGAAGCAGGATCCGGCGATGGCCCAGTCGCTGTTAGAGATCGCTCATCGATGGCAAGGCCCGCAAGTCGATCTCGACATGATCAACCGGATCGCGAACGGCACTGCGGACGCAAAGATGATCTCGTCGGCTTTGGGTCGCCGGCAAAACATGGTTGAGAAACACCGTCCTGAATTAGAAGGGCTGGCGGCAGCGAGTGGCATTGCGCCGGGTATCGGTGCCGTTATGCTCGACGATGCTTACCTGGCCCAGTCGGTGCTCGCGTCGGGCGAAGAGTCAACGCAGGCCGCTTTGCTCGCGTGTTCGCGGCTGATGCAAACACCGTTGCCGGTCGATGTGGTTGGGTCGTTTCTCGGCAGTAAGAACAAGTTGCTGGCGCAAGCGGCCGAATTGTACCTGCTGGCCAACGACAGTCAGGAGGCGCGCGCGCTCTTGTGGCGGCATCACCCCAACGAGGCATACATCACGGGTTGGCGCGAAGCCGCGCCCGTTATTATGTCCGGCAGTCTCGATGCGATGGCTAAGATGGAGGAGAAGCTGCGCGCCGAGTTGTTTAAAGAGCATGGTCCAGTCGAGATCTTTGCTCTCATAAGCAGTGATGAACCTTACAGCCGCGTGCTCCGCGTTTACCGCGACAAAGCCGTGTACACCGATTACGAAGATCCCGCGCGGTATCGGGAACGAACAGTGCCGGCGGCCGAAGTCTCCGCTTTCAAAGATAAGGTGACGGCGAACGGGCTGTTGGAGCTTGGTCCAAACATCGAATGGTGCCATCACGGCTGCACGGCGCAGCAGTTCCTCGCGATTAGCAAGGAGAAGGGCCGTCGTGTTTTCAGCCAGATAGGTTTTATCGATAACCGTGTGGTGATTGGACTGTTTGACGACCTCGGCGTTGGCCCCGGAATTAAAACGCACTACAACGTCGAAAAAGAGATCAAGGGATTGGAGGTGTTGTTTGACGATCCGGAATTGACCGCGCTCGATGTCTGGCAACAGGATGGCCAGCTTCGTCTTTATATCGAACGTCCGGAGGAAGAGGAGGAACCGCAACAGTCGACCAATTCTGACGATGACGAAGACGAAGATCGAAGCGCGCGGTTTCTCGAAGAGATGCGCCGCGACATTACTCGCGATCGGGCGCGCTACTCCTGGCGCGTCTTCGCCAATGACAAGTTGGGCGACGTTACACTTCGGCCTGATGGTTACTCGGTCGTCGATCCTGTCAAGTTTGTGGCTGAGGAGGTTTATGACGCAGACTCGCTGGACGAGGAAGCCGTGCTGCTGACGCCTGACTCGATCATACAGGCGCGAGGCTCTGATGGATTGTGGAAACAGTTTGCCGGCGCGAAGCCGGTCCAAATCGGCGAGCCGGAGCACGACTACCGCGACGCGGTGGTGACGCCTGATCGAAAGTGGCTTGTCGTTTCTAAATCGCCCAATGACGGATCCGGCACTCAAATCGTTCGAATGAATCTCCAAACGGGACGCGAGTTCAAAGTGAAGCTCGAGACGGCGGACGAGCTCGCGGCGATCACGTTCATCCCGAACGTCGGCAAGGTCCTGGTGCAAAGGCAAAAAGGCGAATACGTGTCGGAACCAACCGGACCGGACCATGCTGAATACTATTTGCTCGACGCGGCCACAGGCGAAACACGTGCTGTCACGGGTGAGTTCGAGCCGTTGCTCCAGGGCGGCTACCGCTTTCTTCAACACACCGACAAGCCTGACGAGTATTGGGCCGCGATACCTGACCAGGCGAAAGATCAAACGCGCGTTGGCCGTTACAACGTACGAGACTTCTCGTTCAAGCAGGTGATGATCGTGCCGCGCATCGAGTTCGACAGTATGACGATGTGGGTCGACGCAAAGCAGGAAAAGGTTTACGTGGTCTATAAAGGTCAACTCTTGCGCCTGCGGCTTCAGACCGAGCCCACCACCGCGCGTGACTAAAAAATAACTAAAGGATCGAACGGGCGACACACAGCATTGGAAAGCTTCGCCTACAACAATAGGCGGAGGACAGGGACACTATGCGTTGGAGAGGCGAGCGCCAGAGCACGAACATTGAAGATCGACGCGGGTTTTCGGGAGGAAAGGTCGCGGTCGGCGGCGGTCTTGGCACGATACTGATACTGATCATCGCGATGCTTTTCGGCGCTGATCCGCGGCAACTGCTCGAACAGGCGCCGTCGAATCCGTCATCTGACGTTCAGAGTTCGCGTTCGGCAAATCCTGAAGAGGAAGAGTTGAAGCAGTTTGTGTCGGTGGTGCTGGCCAAGTCGGAGGACGTTTGGAACGACGTGTTCCGGCAGAATGGACGGCAGTATCGAGAGCCGACGCTGGTGTTGTTTACGGATCGGGTGCAGTCGGCGTGTGGGATCGCGGGCGCTGCTGTTGGTCCGTTCTACTGTCCCGGCGACGAGAAGGTCTATATAGATCTTTCGTTCTACGAGGAGTTGCGGCGGCGGTTCAACGCGCCGGGCGACTTCGCGCAGGCGTACGTCATCGCGCACGAGGTGGGCCATCACGTGCAGAACCTGCTTGGCATCATGGACCGCGTTGACGCCGCGCGTGGGCGGATGAGTGAAGTCGAAGCTAATCGAATGTCGGTGAGGTTGGAGTTGCAGGCAGATTTCTTCGCGGGTGTGTTTGCGCGTTACGTGCAGAACCAGGGCGTGCTGGAGGCGGGCGACATCGAGGAAGCACTGCGCGCTGCGTCAGCGATCGGAGACGACAAGATCCAGCGCCAAACGACCGGCTACGTCGTCCCCGACTCCTTCACGCACGGCACCTCGGAACAACGCCTCCGCTGGTTCAAGAAAGGCTACGACACCGGCGACATCCGCCAGGGCGACACCTTCAACGCACCCAGTTTGTAGCCTGAAGATCTGGACGCATGGGGGATTCCGGAGTTATGAGGCAATCTCGAGGTACTCCAATAATGTTTTCAGCGGCACGCGGGTTCCTTTGAACACGGGCGTGCCGCCGAGGATGTCTGGATCGATGGTGATGAGATCGTCAGTGCTCATGTGAGCCGGTACAAAACTAACGCTACCACCGCCAGTTGAGGTAGTAGCTGTTCGATAGTCGATTCAGATCGTTGCGGACGCGGGCCCAGTCGGATTCGGCGCGGCCGCCGAGTTGGTGGTTCCGCATGAAGGCGTTGATCGAGCGGCCGCGGTTCAGGACCTCACGCGCGAGGTTGGGTGCGTACTCGCGATCCTCCGCGCGGTCGCGCAAGCGATCCGTCGCCTGTTCGAAGTGCTTCACGTAATCGTTGATCTCGTCTTCAGCGCGGCTGCCGTTCAAACGACTCTTGTCGAGCGCGGAGTCGAGCGAGCTTTT
>DASURS010000258.1:0-5901 GCA_036279935.1 Pyrinomonadaceae bacterium | reverse complement strand
TATCCAAACATCAAGATCGAATCCGACTCGACGGCGGTCGATCTGATCACGTTTCCACACCACTCGCGCGATCCGCTCGACAACTACCGGCCGATTTCATGTCACGGCTGTTACGTGTTCGATCGCGAGGAGAAAACGGTCCATCGTTATCTCGCGCAGGCTACGGTCCTCGCGACCGGCGGCCTCGGACGGATCTATCGCAACACGACGAATCCCGTCGGCGCGCGCGGCGACGGTCTCGCCATGGCCCATCGCGCCGGCGCGCGCATCGCCAACGCCGAATACGTGCAGTTTCATCCGACGGCGCTGGCTGCGCCGGGCGCTGAGGGCTTACTGATCAGCGAAGCCGTTCGCGGCGAGGGCGGCGTCTTGTTGACGCCGGAGATGCGCCCGTTCATGGCCAACTACTCGCCGGAGTGGAAAGATCTCGCGCCCCGCGACATCGTCGCTCGCGCCATTCATCACGAGATGGAGCAGCACGGCTATTCGTACGTTCTGCTCGACATCGCGTCGAAGATGCCGGCGGCTGCGATTCGCGAGCGGTTTCCGTTTATTTATGACGAGTGTTTGAAAGTCGGCATCGACATCTCGCACGAGCCAGTGCCGGTCGTTCCAGCGGCGCACTATTTCTGCGGCGGCGTCCTGGTCGACGAGTGGGCGAGATCGACGATCGGCAATCTCTACGCGGTCGGCGAGATTAGTTGCACCGGCGTACATGGCGCCAATCGACTCGCGTCGACTTCGTTGCTCGAGGGTTTAGTTTGGGGAAACCGCGCGGCGATCGAGATCGAACGAGCACTCGACAAGTCGCCGAAGGCAGAACGAGCGCGTCTTGAAGATGTTCCGCCGTGGGACGAAAGCGGACTCAGCGCCGATCCCGATCCGGCGTTGATCCAGGGCGACATGCAGACGATTCAAAACATCATGTGGCACTACGTCGGGCTCGTGCGAAGCGCCGATCGGCTGTCGCGGGCGATTCGCGAACTGCGCCATCTATGGAACGAGATCGAGACGTTTTATCGAAGCACAAAGCTGTCCGACGGGCTGATCGGATTGCGCAACGCGGTCGAGGCGGCGCTGATCGTCGCGCACGCTGCCCAGCACAACCGGCAGAGTCGCGGATGTCACTACCGGCAGGATTCAGTTACGATCACCGGCGATAGGTTGATCTAAGAGCATGTGGGACACGCTAACGGTTCTGAGTATCGGGTTGGTCTTTGGACTGAAGCACGCGACGGAGGTCGATCACGTCGTCGCGGTTTCGACCATCGTCAGCCGTCATCGGAACGTCTGGCGCTCGGCGCTGGTCGGCGCGATGTGGGGCGCTGGTCACACGGCAGCGTTGCTGATCACGGGCGCGATCGTGCTGGTGTTGCGTGTGTCGATTCCGGAGTGGGTCAGCCAGTGGCTCGAATTCGGCGTCGCACTGATGATCATCGGACTGGGCGCGGCAGCATTGTGGCGCGCGTTATCTAAGAGGACGGACGTTCACGTTCACGAACACAGTCACGACGGCGTTTCCCACGTTCACATCCACTTCCACGAGAACGAAACCCGTCACCAGGTTACTAAAACTCACAATCACGCCGTTGCGGTGGTCGGGCTCAAACCCGCGCTGATCGGCACCGTGCACGGGCTCGCCGGTTCCGGCGCGCTGACGCTGCTGGTGCTGACGCAGATCGACTCCCCGTGGATCGGCTTCTTCTATCTGCTGGTTTTCGGTCTCGGTTCGATCGTCGGAATGATCGTGATGTCAGGCTTGATCGGACTGCCGTTCGCGCTCACGTCAAGGAACGTCGGGCGCGTCCATCGCCATCTGCAAACGACCGCCGCCGCGCTGAGCATCGCGTTCGGTTTGTGGTACGCGTACCAAACTTCAGGACTGTTTTAGTAGATCTGCGACAGCGTCTCGTTTGTACTCAACCGCAAAATCGAGCGGCGTCTTGCCGTCGTCAGTTTTGGCGTTGACGTCGGCGCCGCTCTCGATTAGCAGCTTTACGAGATCGACGTTGCCGTTGGCGGACGCCTCGTGAAGTGGAATGTGGCCACTCGCCGCTCTCGCGTTTACGTTCGCGCCATGAGCGATCAGCAAGCGAGCGATCTCCGTCTGTTTCGCAGCCGCGGCTGACGCGAGCGGCGTCACTTTCATCGACTCCCGCGACGGCAGATTGACGTCCGCGCCCGATTCGAGCAGCGCATTCACGATGGCCGGCTGGCTGAAAAAGACGCCGAACCCGAGCGGCGTGAAACCGTCAGGCGAATAGGCATTCGCCAGCGACGGTTCCCCCGCGATTAACTCGCGCAGCCGCTCGACGCGTCCTGTGGCCGCAGCTTCAAAGACGTCCAGGTCAACACCCGTGTCCAGCAGCGCGGCTACGACGTCCTTCTTTCCGTAGTACGTCGCCTTCATTATCGCCGATACGCCGTTCTGATCCTTCGCCCGGGCCAGCGACGGATCGTCCCGCAACATTGCCTGAACCTTCGGAACATCGCCTGCCGTCACAGCCTCAAGAAACTGTTCGCTCATCAGTGTGTCTCCCCTTGGCTCCCGCAAAGGCGCAAAGTAAAACCTGAAGCAAAGGCGCAAAGTAAACCTGAAGCAAAGACGCAAAGTCACCTGAAATCGGGCAGCTTGTTCTCTATCACTGGTTTTCTTCGCGCCTTTGCGCCTTTGCGGGAGACTGCGTTTTCCGCATTACCCCAAAAGGTGAACCCCATCACATATTTCGCACGGTATGGTTCACTTCAAACGCTAAGTTATTTAACCGAAGTTCGAGAAAACTGCAAAAACCGGGCGATTGACGCGCTCGGGCCAATTGGCACACACCTTGCCAAATAGCGAGGCACGGAGGGAGTGACGGAATGAAAAAGGGGTTACTCAGTATTTTATGTTTGCTGGTGCTGATGGTGACGTCGATTCCAGCAGGCGCCCAGACGAGAACAAGGCGTTGGAACGACGGTAGAAGGTATCAGCAGCAGAGAGTTACGAGTGATTGGCGGTATGACACGCGGCGATATCGTGATCGCTGGGAAGACAGATCTTTTTGGGACAAGCACCGTGACAAGCTGACGACGGCGATTGGCGCCGGATCGGGTGCAGCGGTCGGTGCTATGGTCGGCGGCAAGAAGGGCGCAATCCTTGGAGCGATCATCGGCGGAGGTGGAGCAGCGATTTACACCTACGGAATCCGAGACAAGGACAACAACTGGCGCAGACGCCGCTACTAACGGATTAATTCAAGTTCGGTCACGCATTGCAAGATGAGTGGCCTTGTCGGGGCCCGGATGTGAAGGGGAGAGCACATCCGGGTCCTAACATTTTTAGCCCTCACTTCGAACCCGCCCGCAGATTTTTTCCGCCTTCTGTGAACTTTTTTGGCGCGCCAATTAGCGGCGTTTTCCCGTTTCTGTTATAGATAGTACCCGCTTTAACAAACCTTGCCGGAGACAGCGATGGAATTTCAGGAGAACGTTCTAGGCCTGATCGGGAACACACCGTTGGTGAAACTGAACAGGCTGACGCGCGACATCAAAGCGCAGGTATTTGCGAAGATGGAAAGTCTTAATCCGGGTTACTCCGTAAAGGACCGGATCGGCGTCGCCATGATCGAGGCGGCTGAGCGCGAAGGCAGTCTCAAGCCCGGCGGGACCGTCGTCGAAGCAACTTCCGGAAACACCGGCATCGGTCTGGCGCTCGCGTGCGCCGTCAAAGGTTACAAGTGCATCTTCGTCATGACTGACAAAGCGTCAGTCGAGAAGTCGCGTTATTTGAAAGCGCTCGGCGCTGACGTCGTCATCACGCCGGTTTCGGCAAAACCAGGAACGCCGAATCACTACGTCTCGACGGCCAAGCGAATCGCCGCTGAGACTCCGAATTCGTTCTATCCCGATCAGTATTCGCATCCGGCGAATCCCGAAGCCCACTACCGGACGACCGGCCCCGAAATCTGGCGACAGACTGAAGGAAAGATCACGCACTTCGTTGCCGGCATCGGAACCGGCGGCACGATTACCGGCACCGGCAGGTTTCTGAAGGAGAAGAACCCGCACATCCGCATCGTCGGCGCCGATCCGTACGGTTCAATCTTCAAGACCTACAAAGAGACGGGTAACATCGTCGAGGCGACTCCGTACCTAGTCGAGGGAATCGGGCAGGAGATTGTTCCGCCCAACGTTCAAATCAAGTACGTTGACGAAGTGGTCAATGTCACTGACGCTGAGTCGTTCGAGATGTCGCGGCAGTTGGGACGGATGGAGGGAATTTTCTGCGGCGGCTCGACGGGAACAAACCTCGCCGCCGCGCTTCGGGTCGCGAACTCGCTGGACGAAAACGCCATCGTCGTTTTCATCGTTTGCGACACCGGCGAGCATTACCTGACGAAGCACCACTCGGACGAGTGGCTAAAAGAGAAGCGGCTGCTGGCGCCGCAGAAGATCACGGCAGGGCTCATCAGCGACACGAAGATAGCGCAGGCGCCGAAGTCGCTTGTTTTCGTCGGCCCGTCAGACACGATCGGCGTCGCGCTGGAGAAGATGAACGAACTCGGGCTCACTCAGATTCCCGTCCTCGAAGACGGGCGCTGCGTCGGCTCGTTGCGGGAGAATCGCGTGCTGGCGAAAGTGGTGCGCGATCGAGTGTTGTTGGACTCGCCGGTGAGCGAAGTCATGGAATCGAGTTTCCCGATTGTGGACGTCGACGCAAGCTCTAACGAAGTTTTCAAGCGGCTGCAAACGAGCCCGGCAGTGCTGGTTGAAGAGTACGGCAGGATCACCGGTATCATCACGCGTCACGATGTTTTAGATCTGAAGTTGAAAGGCGACACGCACTAACCCGACCCGCGTGTGCTCGCAGGCGACGGCCTGCGCACGTTTCCTCTGCATGGCGAAAGAAGAGAAAGTGTTGGCGGCCAATCGCGCCGCCTTTCACAACTATCACATTTCCGATAAATACGAAGCCGGTATTGCCTTGACCGGCACCGAAGTCAAGAGCGCGATGGATGGTCGCGTTCAGCTCAAGGAAGCCTACGTTTCCGTGCGCGAAGGTGAGGCGTGGTTGTTCAACGCACACATTTCGCCGTATTCTCATGGCAACCGCGAGAACCACGAACCACTCCGGACTCGCAAGCTGTTGCTTCACAAGCGTGAGATTTCGAAGCTCGACGAAGCGACGGCGAAACAGGGAATGACTCTCGTTCCCACACAGCTTTACCTAAAGAACGGCCGAATCAAGATAGAAGTTGGTGTCGCACGCGGCAAGAAGTTGTACGACAAACGTGAGACCGAGTTGAAGCGCACGGTCGAGCGTGAGACGCGGGCGCAATTGAAAGAGCGCAATAAATAGTTTTCATTTTTAGACCCAGGCGAGGTCTGCTCAGATCTGAGATCTCAAATCCAGGAGAAGCCACTCACATGCAAGTTGAAGCTAATCGGGGACCAATAGAAGAACTTGACGTTCAGGCCCTGGCGGTTGCTGTTTTCAAAAATGAGAAAGCCGATGACGGACTCATAAAGAAACTCGATGAACTGTCCGGCGGGCTTGTTAGCTCCGCTCTCGAAGACGAGGAATTTTCCGGCAAGGAAGGCGAGCAGTGTTACTTCCACCTCGTCGGAAACAACAAACTAAAAGCGCGCCGCCTGCTGCTGGTCGGCGTCGGTGAAGCTGCTGACTACAAGCGCGGACAGGTGTCGCAGATGGCGGGTACTGCTGTGCGGTCGTTGCGCGGCAAGAACGTCAAAACAGTGGCGGTGTTGCCGCGCGCGTCAGCCGATGCCGAACAAACTGCGTCGACGGCAGTGCAGGGTGCGTTCATTGCCCTGTTCGATCCTGATAAGTATCGGACAGTCGAGAAAGAGCACAAGACGATCGATCGTCTTGTTGTCGTCATCGAAGGCGCGGAAGAG
>DASURS010000257.1:0-6252 GCA_036279935.1 Pyrinomonadaceae bacterium | reverse complement strand
CGCTGCTGCTCCATGTTTTCAAAATGGTGCTGCAGCGCCGGGTGGCCGTGAACCTCGTGTGCTGTCGCGTGACTCTCGATCAAGATCGCTCCCTTAAACCTTTCCACTCAACTCTATGCAGACTTTGCGTCAAGCCTGAATGCCACCCACGGCAGTGGGTGGATAGTTCAACTGCAACCTACATCAAGACCACCGATTCCACGCAAATCCCATCAACGGAAGTTGGTGGATTGTTCACTCCAACCTTGTGCCAGGCAATAAGTGAAACCTTCCACCAACTGTCGTTGGTGGGATTCGTAACGTTCGAGCCACACTTATAGGCTGGCCTGAACAAACCGCCCACTGCCGTAGGCGGGATTCCACTCTTGGCGCAAAGTCACTCATGCACGTTCGGGGTTCCACTTTTACAGCAAAATCAAACTCAGGCACGTTCCATTTCGCCGCGGAACTTGCCGACAACTTCCGTCTCCTCGGGCGGCGCAAACTCGTAAGCGTCCCACGTCACGATCGGTGTAGTTTCGAAGTTTTCCGTTGGCGGCGGCGACTGCGTGCGCCACTCGAGACCCGGCAAGTGCCACGGGTTCGCTTCGGCGTGCCTGCCGTACCGCATCGACCAGACGAAATAGATGGCCGGAATCAACATGCCGAACCCGAGAATCGACGCGCCCGCCGTGGAAAGCACGTTGAACACCTGAAATTCCGGCGGATACGCATGATAGCGTCGCGGCATGCCGAGATAGCCCGCGACGAATTGCGGCAGGAACGTCAGGTTGAAGCCGACGAAGATCACGAGCGCTGCGAATCGTCCCCACCCTTCGGGATACATGCGTCCGCTGATCTTGGGCCACCAGTAATGAAGCCCGCCGAGATACCCCATCAAGGCCCCGCCGACCATGATGTAGTGGAAATGCGCAACGATGAAATACGTGTCGCTCACGTGAACGTCGACGGCGAGTGACGCCAGGAACAATCCCGTCATGCCACCGATCGTGAACAAGCCGATGAAGCCGAGGGCGTAGAGCATCGGCGTGTCGTACGAGATCGACGATTTGTACAGCGTCGCCGTCCAGTTGAACACCTTGATCGCCGACGGGATCGCCACCGCGAAACTCAGAAACGAGAAGATCATCGCGGCGTAGACTGATTGGGGAGTCACAAACAGGTGGTGTCCCCAAACCAGAAAACCGAACACGGCAATCGCGAGGCTGGAAAACGCGACAAAGCTATAGCCGAAGATGTTCTTGCGCGAGAAGTTTGCGATCAACTCGCTGACCACGCCCATCGACGGAAGCACCATAATGTAGACGGCCGGATGCGAGTAGAACCAGAACATGTGCTGAAACAGGACCGGGTCACCGCCGAGCGCCGGATCGAAAATACCGCCGCGTGCGACGCGCTCGAACGCCAGCAGCAGCACGGTGATCGCGATCACTGGAGTGCCCAGGATCATGATCAGGCTGGTAGCGTAGTGAGACCAGATGAACAGCGGCATGCGGAACCAGGTCATGCCCGGCGCGCGCATCGTATGGATGGTGACGATGAAGTTCAGACCGGTCAGGATCGACGAGAAGCCGTTGATAAAAATCCCGACTCCGGTGAGCACGACGTATGAATTTGAAAACGTCGTGCTGAACGGAGTGTAGAACGTCCAACCGGTGTCGACTCCGCCCGCGAGCAGCGCGTAAATCGTGATCACGCCACCGAGAAGATAGACGTACCAACTCAGCAGGTTGATTCTTGGGAACGCGAGATCTTTTGCGCCGATCATCATCGGGACGAGGAAGTTTCCGAGCGTCGCCGGGATGGACGGGATGAGGAAGAAAAAGATCATGATGATGCCGTGCTGAGTGAAGACCTTGTTGTAGGTGGTCGAGGAGAGGAAGTCACCTTGCGGGGTCAACAGCTCGAGGCGAATCATCAGCGCGTAGATTCCGCCTATGAAAAAGAAGAAAGTGATGGACCCGAGATAAAGCAGAGCGATGCGCTTATGGTCTTTGGTCAACAACCACGACTTCAGCCCGTACTGGGCGTTCATGTAGTTGACCTTCGACGGGGCCGGTAATTCGAATGACTCTATTGGCTTCATAAACTTAACACTCTGATCACTTATTTCTATCTAACATTCGGAGTTGGCGATGGCGCTGTTGCCGGTTGTGCCGCTGGAGACGGGCTCGCGGCGGTCGCCGGCGTAGTACCGGCGCCGGAACTCACCTGCAACGACTTGATGTACGCCAACAACTGCACCAACTGATCCTCAGTGATCTGCCCCTGGAACGTCGGCATGATCGGACCGAATCCCGCCACCAGTTTCGCCTGCGGATTGATGATCGACTCACGCAGGTAAGCCTCGTCGGCGACGACCGTTCCACCGCTTGCGAGCGGCTGCTGTCTGCCAAACACGCCCGCCAGTGACGGTCCGCGCCCACCTTCGCCGTTCGCGCCGTGACACGAAGCACAGCCAAGCGTTTGATACAGTTGCTGCCCGGCAGCGGCCGGCGTCGTATTGCCCGTGTTTCCGCTCAGCCAGTTGTCAAAGTCACGCGGCTCCATCGCGATCACGGATCCGATCATCCCGGAGTGGTTCATCCCGCAATACTCGGCGCAGAACAAGTGATACGTTCCCGTCTTCGTTGCCTCGAACCACAGCACCGTGTATTTCCCCGGCACGACGTCGGTCTTAGTGCGAAACGCCGGAACGAAGAAGTCGTGAATCACGTCCTCGCTCGTCATGATCAACTTGACCTTCCGCCCGACCGGCACGTGCAACTCGTTTATCTCTCGCTGACCGGTCGCGTGTTGCAGCTTCCACATCCACTGCTTGCCGACGACGTAGACCTCGATCGCGTTTTGCGGCGGCTTGTACTGGTCAAAATAGACGGTCGCGCCCCACGCAAAAAACGACATCGCGATCACGAATGGAATCGCCGTCCAAACAGTCTCAAGCTTGTGCGAGCCCGCCACCGGCCGCGGAATCTCGTACGGCGAGCGGCGCCGGTAGCGAATTATGAAAAAGATCAGCGTCGTGGAGATCAACAGCACGAAGAAAAGCGTCACGCCCGACAGATAGAAAAACAGAGCATCAACCTTCCACGAAAACGAGGAAGCACTTTCCGGAAGTAATGGAATCCAGCCCTGCATTAATGAACCGCGCCTTTTGCCACCGGCTGCTGGTTACGTCCCTTGAGCAGGAGCACCATCGCCAGGATCCCCAGCAGCGTAAGCACGCCGCCGATGCGCATGATGCGCATCACGGCAGCGCCGTATTTCCCCGTCGCCGGATCGTAGTGATAACAGTAGAGCAACAACTGATCGACCGGCGATCCGATCTTGTTTTGTGACGACTCGATCAATCCGAGACGCAGATCGCGTGCGGGATAGTCGATGCCGTAGAAGTAGCGTGAAAGTTTTCCTTCCGGAGTCGCAATCATGATCGCGCTGCCGTGCGCAAACTGCCGGGTCGCTTCGTCGTAGTGATAGTGAAACCCGACGGCATCGGTAATGCGCGCGATGCTTTCCGGATCGCCGGTCAGGAAGTGCCAGCCGGTGGCGGCCGTTGCTTCCATCTTGTCCGGCAGGTAGTCGACGTAGAGTTTCTTTTTCTCAGCGGCGAGCGCGGGCTTTTCACGCGGATCGAAACTGATCGTCACTATGTCAAACTCTTTTCCGACCTGAAACGGCAACACGCGGAACGACGTGACCATGCCGTTGAGAATCTGGTTGCAGAGCATCGGACAGTCGTAGTACACGAGCGCAATGATGACGGGTTTGTGTCCGAAGTACTGTCCGAGTTTTACAGACTGGCCGGTTTCATCGCGAAAGACGAGATCGAGCGGCAACTGCTGATTCAGTTTCTGTTCGATGCGAACGTCGCGCAAGGCTGTCGGCAGTCCAGTTGACGGATCTCCCGCGGGCGGACGCGCGCCGTAAAGCGGCGAGCTAGGGCCAGGCGGCGCCTGCGCAAACACCGCCGCCGTTGCTCCAAAACAAACAGAGATAAGCAGAACTCGAATTAAAACCTTCATTGCAATTTCTTGATCGTCTCTCTGCCGGAGCTCATCTGGCTCGGCATGGTGATCGCGTAGTCTTCCAGTTTGCCCGGGGCTTGTTTTGTCCGCGCCGGCAAACCTTCACCCGAAGTGATCTTGTCGATGGCCTGATCGATCGGGATTCCGACAGTGTTTCCTGACTGGTCCTTCAACCCGGTGCTGAGGACAGTGTCCCACTGCTTTTTCAACTCACGGTACTCAGCCTGCGGCTCCCTCAGCCTCAGGTCGACGAACTGTCCGTCCTCGAGCGTGACGCCGAACCCCTTCTGCGCCTGGAGGCGCGGCGCGGGCGGCAACCGTTGCTCCTCGCTCAAGTTGCGCAACGACATCGGCCCGGGCGCCCGCTCTTTACCTCGATCGCTATTGAAGAAGGTGAACAAAAACCAGAGACCGATGCCAATCGTGATCGTCGCCAGCGTCAACACCAGCACGAACGTTCCCACGCCGCGCACGCTGACGTCGCTCGGTTCGTGCGCGACCTCGACGTTGCGAATGTGTGAGACGTCCGGCGTCTCTGTCCGATGACCGTTACCTTTGCTCATCAGTGACCTGCGTGTGCCTGTTCGAGCACCGATTCATACTGCGGATCGTTGATCGGAATCAGCGATCGCTTACCCAATTGCCACGTGAAAATTCCCAGCCAGATTCCACCAAAACCTATCAAAGCGAGGACGTCGAGCCAGATCCAGTTTTGTCCGTCAAACGCCGGAGCGAGCATCCAGATCAGGTCGACCATCCGCATCACGAGAATCAGCATCGCCACCATCACCAGGCGGCGTGGATTGCGTTTCAACTCGCGCGATAACAGAAACAGAAACGGCGCCGCGAAGTGGAGTATGCCGATCGAGATGATCGTCGCGCCCCAAATGCCGTGAGTGCGATCGAGGTAGTAGCCGATCTCTTCCGGAAGATTGCCGGACCAGATGATGAGATACTGCGAGAACGCAAAGTAAGCCCACAACATCACCAGCGCGAGCAGCAGTTTCCCGAGATCGTGAAAGTGCAACGGCGCCACGATTCGTTTCAGTGGTTCATCGTTCGACAGCATCGCCAGCGCCGCGATCGTAAACGCCAGCGCGCTCAAACTCCACGACGCCACATAGATGAAACCGTAAATCGTCGAAAACCACTCCGGCTCGAGCGACATGTACCAGTCGATCGATGCAAACGTGACCGTGAAGATCAGCGCGACCATGCCGGGCCCGCTCAGTACGCGCATGTTCTTCGCGTAGCGGTTGTCGGCCGTCCGATCCTGCGCGAGCGACCAGCGGTTCAACAGGAACATCAGCGTCAGCCAGACCGCGAAGTAAACGACGGCACGCACTGTGAAGAACGGCACATTCAAATACGGCGTCTTGAACTGAACGACCTCGTGCTTCGCGGCTTCCGCCTTGTCGGCCCAGTGGTGATAAATCGAGTGCGAGCCGATCAGGATCGGAATGAACAGCAGCGCCATCACCGGCAGCGTGCGCGTCGAGGCTTCCAGGATCCGGCGGATGACGAACCCCCAACCGCCACCGGTCAGATGTTGCAGCATCAGCAGCGCGATAGACCCAACCGCGATGCCGGTCCAGAACGTCCAGCCGATCAAATAAGCTTTAAAGAAACGGTCGAGATTCAGCGGCGCGAGCGTGGCAAGCAGAACTACCGCGCCGACGATCAGCGCGCGTGTGCGGAACCGCGAGAAATCCGGAGGACTGAACGACGCACTCATCAGTCGTGTCCTCCTTGCCTCGGTGCTGCGGCTGCGGCAGGCGACGCGATCGGCCCGGGCGAAGCGCCCGGCACCGGCGACGGCTGTACGCTGGGCTGACTCGCCTGCAACGCGCGGATGTAAGCGATGATGGCCCAACGATCCTGCACGGGAATCTGCGCGTTGTAAGACGGCATCGCGCCCCAACCGTTCGTAATCGCGTCGAAGAAGTGTCCGACTGGCGCCTGCCGCAGGCGATCGTCATGGAACGAAGCCGCGCGGCGGAAACCGCGACGCACGATCATGCCGTCGCCGTTTCCGGTATAGCCGTGGCATACGCTGCAGAAGATGTTGTAACGCTGGCGGCCACGCTCAACGGTCTCTTTCGTAATCGGAAATGGAAAAGTAACGACGTCGTCCGGGTAAGCGTTCGCGCCCGTGGCACTGGTCGTGGGACTTTGACCAGCCACGGATTGACCAGACGCGGATTGCGCGGATGACGATGCCGATGGG
>DASURS010000256.1:0-3404 GCA_036279935.1 Pyrinomonadaceae bacterium | reverse complement strand
TTCCCGCGGACACGCAGTACCAGCCTTACGACGACGTCTCGTGGGCGCTTCCCATCCACTATGGCATCGAAGCGAAGCGCATCGCGGACGCGAAGATCAAAGACGTCTCGCTTGAGCCGATCACGACTGAGCTCCATCCGCCCGGCCGGATCACCGGCAACGGACCGGTTTACCTGATGAAAGACTTCGGTCAGGAAGCCGCACTCGCCGGACGGCATCGTCTCGCGAAATTCAGGATCGAGATCGCCGAGAAGCCGTTCAAGATCGGCGACAACGAGTACACGGCTGGAACGTGGATCGTCCCCGCGCAAAATGATCTGCGTGCGGCCATCGAGAGTGTCTCCAAAGAGCTGAGTCTCGACTTCTTTTCCGCTCCGTCCGTCCCGGACGTTCCGCGACATGAGTCACGGCTGCCGCGGCTGGCTGTTTACCACACGTGGGACGACACGCAGGCCGTCGGCTGGATCCGCTACACGTTGGACCAGCAGAAGATCCCGTACGATTACATCAGCGAAGATCGCATCCGCGCCGGCGATCTGCGCAAACAGTATGACGTGATTCTTTACGGTCACACGTCGCTGAGTCTTCAAGGTCAGATTCATGGCATTGATAAGAAGTACGGTCCCATGCCGTACACGAAGACGCCGCAGTATCCGAGTCACGGCGTGCCGGACGCGTCCGAAGACATAACCGGCGGCATCGGCTGGGCCGGCATGAGCAACCTCGAAAAGTTTCTGAACGACGGCGGCATCCTGATCACGCTCGGAGGCGGATGCCAGCTCGCGCTCGACGGCGGGCTTGTGCGCGGAGTTCGGCGTGGTCCAGGCGGCGTGTTCACGCCCGGCGTCGAAGTGCGCGCGAAGTTTGCGCGGCCCGATCATCCGATCGCTTACGGGTACGACGAAGTGACGTCCGTGTTTCGTTCGAACTATCCGGTTTACGACGTCGGCGTCGCCGACCGGCGGTTCATCGTGTTGCAGTGGGGAACGAAGTTGCCAACTGAAGAACGTGAAGAAACGACAGCCGCCGACAAAGCCGCGCCGCCGATGCTGGTTTCAGGCGGCATGCGCGGCGACGACACGCTCGAGGGCCGCCCCGCGATACTCGACATCCCCGCAGGCCGCGGCCGCGTGCTGGCCTATAACTTCAACCCGCTGCACCGCGATCTGAACCATTCAGACTATCGTTTGCTGTGGAATGCGCTCCTGAATTGGACTGCTTTATCGTCGTCTCGTTGAGGCTGCGTCTGTGTGTATTCTCAAACAGATCAGGCCCGTCCGGACGGGCCAGACATCCTTGCGCAACAAACGATTTCGGCATTAGAATCCACCCAACACGGAGGTTGCTTCCGACCGTAGACCTGGGTCCCACACGATCGCCCCGTGAACTCCAGCTACGCTCCGTCTGCCGTTGCTTGCTTTTGCTTTCAGCCCTTTGAAGGTCGCGCGCTCGTCATAACCAGCTAAACACGGGCTCCCAAAGCCCTTGGCCTGCTTCGCGACAAATTAGTCCTTCTCTTAATCGGGCCTTAACCTCCTGGAGGTTCCACGCATGAGAGACAGGAAAGGCGAGCCCAAAGCTCGTACGCACGACACCAAACCACGATTCCCGAAAAGCCCTCGCAGGTCCAGGCCGGTCCGCGTCCCCAAGACGTTAAAAACCGGAGCGCTGCTCGACGCGTGTTTCGAGCACGCCGCAATCGGTTTCTCGATCACGGACCTCGAAGGCCGCCTGCTCATAGTTAACCCGGCGTTCTGTTCCATCACCGGTTACTCGGAAGCGGAACTGCTGTTTGAAACATCCGGGATTCAAACGCTCCTTCATCCTTCCGACTTACCCGCGGCAATCGACAAGACGCGCGCGCTCGTGGCCGGCGAAATTCCCGCGTTCGTCGCCGAAGAGCGCTACGCGAAAAAGGACGGCTTGATGATTTGGGTGCGGAGCAGTGTTTCTCTCGGGCGTGACAAAACAGGGCTTCCCACCAACGTCGTGCGGTTAACGCAGGACATCACTCAACAAAAACTTGCCGAGACTTCACTGCGCGAGATCGAAGCCTGGAACGAAAGGATCCTCGCGAGCGTCGCCGACATGCACGTCGTCTTCGATCGCGAGTGGCGCTACGTTTACCTGAACAGCGCCGCCGTTGAAGCCATCGGCCGCCCCCGCGAGGATGTGCTCGGACGGACCGTTTGGGAGATCTATCCCGACATCGTCGGCACCGAGGTGGAACGGCAGTATCGACGCGCGATGGACGAAGGGCTGTCGGTCGCGTTCGATTTCCACTACGTCACCACCGATACGTGGTGGGAAAACCGCTTCAGCCCTACGGGCGAAGGACTCGCCGTTTTCGCCACGGACATCACCGAGCGCAAACGCGCACAGGAGTTACTCAAACAAAGCGAAGGCGCGCTTGAAGAGACAAAAACCGCCCGCTACGAAGCCGAACAAAAATACCGACAAATCTTCGAGAACGCCGGCGAGGGCATTTTCCAGTCGACGCCGGAAGGCAATTACCTGATCGCCAATCCCGCGCTCGCCCACATGCACGGGTTCGACTCTCCCGCGGAACTGATTCGCTGCCGAAAAGACATCTCGCGCGAGGTCTACGTCGAACCGGCACAGCGCGACGCGTTCAAGCGCCTCGTCGAAGCAAACGGCAGCATATGCGGATTCGAGCACCAGAGTGTCCGCAAAGACGGCCGCAAGATTTGGATTTCAGTGAACGCCCACGCCGTCCGCGACGATGCCGGCAAGATCGTTTACTACGAAGGCACGGCGCAGGACATCACCGAACGCAAGCTCGCCGAAGAAGCACTGCGCGAGAGCGAGGAGCGTTATCGCGACCTCGTCGAAAATAGTCACGAGCTGATCTGCACACACGATCTCGACGGCAAAATACTTTCAGTAAACAGCGCCGCTCGCCGGCTGTTCGGTTACGACTGGGACGAGGTCATCGGCGAAATGAATATTCGAGACATCCTCGCGCCCAAGATCCGCGATCGTTTCGATGACTACATGAAGCAGATCCTGAACGAGGGCGGGACCAGCGGCACGATGCTCGTGCAGACAAGGGCAGGAGAATACCGTCTGCTCGAGTATTACAACTCGCTTCGCACTGAAGGAGTCGCGGCGCCGATCGTGCGCGGCATTGCTCGCGACATCACCGAGGAGCGCCGCGCTGAGCGAGCGCTGCGCGAAAGCGAGGAGCGTTATCGCGAGTTGTTCGAGAATTCAAAAGACGCCTTCTACGTTCACGATATGAAGGGCGTGTGCGTCTCAGTAAACCGAGCGGCGGAAAAGCTTTCGGGCTATCGCCGCGAGGAGATCATCGGCAAGCATTTTAGGGAATTTATGACGCCGGAACACGAGCGCAACGTCCATCGCCACCTTCTGAAGCTCGACTC
>DASURS010000255.1:0-8897 GCA_036279935.1 Pyrinomonadaceae bacterium | reverse complement strand
AGCGCGACCCGGCGCGGTGAACTTCGTCGAAGCGGGAGTCGACTTCAGTTCGGACCGAAAGAACTGGCAAACCCTGACCGATACGACTCAACTCGCAACCGGCGACAAAGTTCGCACCAACCGCTACAGCTTCGTCGAGCTGATGATGTTTCCGGATCTGTATCTGCGCGTAGACGGCGACTCCGAAGTCTCACTCGAACAACTGTCGAACGAACTGATCGCCGTGAAGGTGTTGCACGGCTCGGCCATACTCGACGTCGCCCGCTTCGATCGCAAAGAACTTCCGGACATTTTTATTGGTGGCCCAACGACGGCCGTCGCAATTGCTGAGGACGGCAACTATCGCGTCAATGTGCGCGGCCGGGAAGAGATACTCGTACGCAAAGGCAAGGTCGTTCTTCAGGAGCGTTCGATCGGCTCGTGTCGCGTTATCGCGGCCGGCAACACTTCCGAGTGCGATAGAAAGATCAGCGACAATTTCGACGTCTGGAGCCAGCAACGCGGCGAGGGACAGTTCTTCAACGGAACAGCGATGGCCACGCGGCTGGCCCAGTTGCGCCGGCGTCGATTCAAGAACACCGGTTTCTGGTATCAACTTCCCGCAGGTGGGCAATTCACGTTCGTGCCCTTCTTTTCGACTTACTTCCGCTCGCCCTATGGCGGCAACTACTCCAGCGTCCTTTCTCCGCGGCGCGCGATAATCACGATCGCGCCAACCATGGTCGGACCGATTCGCGGTCCGCGAGTAATAGCCGCGCCCGTTAGACCAGTTCCCTAATTCGCCTGATTACAGCTCTCTCAAGGAAAAACTAAATGTCAACTTTCCCTCCAGTCTCCTATCAACGAAACGCTGTCAGCCCGGTCGAATGTCTCAAGGGCGGATGGAACCTGATTAAAGGCCAGTACTGGCTCGTCTTCGCGATGTGCCTCGTAAGCTGGCTGATCGGCTCCGCTATCCCGATGGGGATCCTGATGGGCCCGATGATGTGCGGATTGTTTCTCACTCTCTTCAAAATCCGCCGTAGCGAGCCGTTTGAATTTGGCACGCTGTTCAAGGGCTTCGATTACTTTGGCCCAAGCGTGGTCGCGACGCTGTTGCACGTCATTCCGATACTGGCGATCGTTATCCCCGCTTACATTTTCTTCTACCTGTTTTTCGTTGTGGCAATGGTTGCGCAAGGCGGCAGCGAGCCGAATCCGGTTGCAATGCTGGCGATCTTCGCGGTGCTTGTGCTGTTCTGGTTGGTGGTGATCGGCGTCGTGATGGTCATCTCGATCGGGTTCATCTTCGTTTATCCGCTGATCGTCGACCGCCGCATGCAGGGGTTCGACGCAGTGAAGCTCAGTTTCAAAGCGGCGATGGCGAATTTCTGGCGGCTCCTCGGCTTGATGGCGCTCAATTTCCTCGTGAGTCTCGGCGGCTTACTGCTGTGTGTGTTCGGCGTCTATTTCGTGATTCCGGTCACTTATGCGGCGAGCGCGATCGCTTACGAACAGGTGTTCGGATTGAGCGACGGCACGGATTTTACGAACGCGCCGCCGCCGCCGCCCGTCTTTAACTGACGCACGATGCCGGACCTGATCATTCGCGGAAGAAACGTCGTGTTGCCTGACGCGATCGGGGCGCGGACGATTCACGTTCGCGACGGCGTCATCGATGCCGTGCGCGATTACGATGACGTCGCAGACGACTGCGAGTTGATCGATGCCGGCGACGCCGTCGTCATGCCGGGACTCGTCGATACTCACGTTCACGTCAACTCGCCCGGCCGCACCGAATGGGAAGGATTCGAGACTGCGACTCGCGCGGCGGCCGCAGGCGGTGTTACGACGCTCGTCGACATGCCGCTCAATTCGATCCCCGCCACGACCACGCTCGCCGCTTTCGAAACCAAGATAGACGACGCGAAGGACAGTTGTTTTATCGACGTCGGTTTTTGGGGTGGCGTTGTGCCGGGGAACACCGGCGAGCTTGCCGCGATGCACGAAGCGGGCGTGGTTGGGTTCAAGTGTTTCCTCGTGCCGTCCGGTGTTGACGAGTTTGAATACGTCAAAGAAGAACATTTGCGCGAAGCGATGCCGGAGTTGTCGCGGCTCGGTGCGTTGTTGATCGTTCACGCGGAGCTGCCGGGACCGATTGACTGTTGTGCCGGCGCCGTCGAGGGCGCTGCAAGTGAGTACCGGACGTTTCTCGATTCGCGGCCGCGTGCGGCTGAGAATGAGGCCGTCGAGTTGATGGTCCGCTTGAGCCGGGAGTTTGGGACGCGGATTCACATCGTTCATCTGTCGTCGGCGGAGGCGATTCCGACATTGCGTGACGCGAGGGTGAACGGCGTCGCGATCACGGTCGAGACTTGTCCGCACTATCTGCACTTCGCAGCAGAGGATATTCCTGACGGCGCGACGGAGTTCAAGTGTTGCCCGCCGATTCGCGAGCGTGAGAACCGAGAGGAGCTGTGGCGCGGCCTTGCGGCTGGAACGATCGACATGATCGTCTCCGATCACTCGCCGTGTCCGCCGCACATGAAGCTTGCCGAAACAGGCGACTTTCTCGCTGCGTGGGGCGGCATCGCGTCGCTGCAATTGCGCCTGCCGATCGTCTGGACCGAGGCGCGCCGGCGCGGCTTCACGTTACGCGAGATCACGAAGTGGCTCTGCGAAAAGCCCGCGCGGCAGGTGAAACTCGATTCGCGCAAAGGCTCGATCGCCGCGGGTCACGATGCGGACGTCATCATCTGGAACCCTGACGCGCAGTTCATCGTCGATGCTGCTTCCCTTTGTCACCGCCACAAGATCAGCCCCTATCGCGGCGAGACGCTGAACGGCGTCGTGCAAAAGACCTTCCTCCGCGGAAGGAAAGTTTATGATGATGGTGCGTTCGCTCCACGTCCGAACGGCGTCCTGTTGCTTTAGCCACAAAAAGGCACAAAAGACACAAGACTGATTGAGGGGAGAACTGAAATGGCTACCGTTCCTCACGACGGACAGATCCTCACGCTTTGTGACTTGATTCGTGAAACTAGTTACGAGATTCACAAGTATTTGCGTAGCGGGTTTACGGAGAAGATCTATGAAAATGCCTTAGCGCATCGTCTTCGTAAGCAAGGCATAAACGCGGAGCAGCAACAATGTGTGCGGGTATTCGACGAGGATGGCTCGCTGCTCGGATTGCTCAAGACTGACATTCTCGTTGAAAGACAACTGATCTGCGAGATAAAGAGTTGTGGCTATCTAGTTGATGCACACACTGCACAACTGCTAGGTTATCTGCGAGCGACGCGACTTCAACACGGACTATTAATCAACTTCGGCGCGCCAAAGCTCGAGATAAAATAGTACATCCTCACCTGAACTTAATTCTTCTTGTGCCTTTTGTGTCTTTTGTGCCTTTTTGTGGCTGGCTATGGACTTCACTGAACTGATCGATCTCGCTTCGGAAAAACTTGACGGCGCGGTGCTGTTTGCCAATGACGACTTCTTCGCGCCCAAAGAGAATCTGTTAAAGGCCGGCGCGCCTGTTTTTATCGAAGGCAAGTACACGGACCGCGGCAAGTGGATGGATGGCTGGGAGAGCCGTCGACGGCGGACGCCCGGGTTTGACTGGTGCGTCATCCGTCTCGGCCTGCCCGGAATTGTTCGCGGCGTGGTTGTCGATACGAGTTATTTTCGCGGCAACTATCCCGAGCACTGCTCGCTCGACGGCGCTGCGTTCAGCGGTCTGCCTACGGTCGAAGAGTTGACCGACGAGTCGGTGCAATGGGTGCCGCTGCTGCCGCAGTTGCCGTTAGCGGGCGACACTCACAACCAGTTTCCCGTTCAGTACAACGAACGCCTCACGCACCTGCGCTTCAGGATCTTCCCGGACGGCGGCGTCGCGCGTCTGCGCGTTTACGGCATCGTGTTGCCCGACTGGGAACGGCTGCAACGTTCCGGGGGCGACGTCGATCTCGCAGCCGTCGAGAATGGCGCGCTCGTAGTCTCGTGCAGCGACATGTTCTTCGGACATCGTCACAACCTGATCATGCCCGGCCGCGCCGCCGACATGAGCGACGGCTGGGAAACGAAACGCCGCCGTGGCCCGGGACACGACTGGGCCATCATCAAGCTCGGGCGTCCCGGTCTGATTCATTCCGTCGAAGTCGACACGTCGCACTTCAAAGGCAACTTCCCCGAAAGCTGCTCGCTCGAGACTTGCAACGCCGCAGGCACGTCTGAAGACAAACTGACTGATCCTTCAGCAGCGTGGTCCAGCCTGCTGCCACGCACGAAGCTGCAGGCACACACGCGCCACTACTTCGATCGCGAGTTGCTCGACACGGGCGTCGCCACACACCTGCGCTTCAACATTTTTCCGGATGGCGGCGTCAGCCGTTTGCGCGTTTACGGTAAACTCGTCGATTGATGCGATCCAAGGATCCCGCCGCAACCCGTCTCGCATGGCTAAACGCGCTGTCCGCCCGCGAAGCAATGCAGGAGTTCCTGAAATGCTGCGGTTCGAAACGGTGGGCCCGCGCGATGACGCACCGCCGTCCTTACGAAGGCATCGGAGATCTGACGCTGACGTCTGACAAGATCTGGTGGTCGCTGGTCCGCTCCGACTGGCTCGAAGCGTTTCGCAATCACCCGAAGATCGGCGAGAAAAAGCCTACCGAGAACGTATCCGAACAATCACAACAGTGGTCGGGCCAGGAGCAGGCCGGAATCGCGAGCGCCGCTCAGCAAACACGCGACGAGCTCGCCCGACTCAACCGCGAATACGAAGCGAAGTTCGGGTTTATCTTCATCGTCTGCGCGGCGGGCAAGTCAGCCAACGAAATACTCGCCAACCTGCGCCGGCGGCTGCAAAACGAGATCGAAACGGAACTCCCCATCGCCGCCGCCGAACAGGCAAAGATAACGGAAATAAGGCTCAAAAAGCTGGTAAACTGAGCGCCACGAATGAGCACCATTTCCACCCACATACTCGACACTTCCCGCGGCGCACCCGCAAGCGGCGTCGCAGTTTGTCTCGAAGTCCAAAACACTGACGAGACCTGGACCGAGTTGAGCCATGCATGGACCGACGCCGACGGCCGCGTCAAACCTTTCTTCCTGGTGGACCGGCCGGTTGCCGACGGCACTTATCGACTCGTCTTCGACACCGAACCGTATTTTTCGTCGCTCAGCGTCGCCTGTTTCTATCCGCAGGTGACCGTCGTTTTCAACGTCGAGGATGCGTCGCAACACTACCACGTACCATTGCTGATTAGTCCGTTCGGTTACTCGACCTATCGCGGCAGTTAGTTCTTTGTGCTTTGTACTTGGTACTTTGGCTTTAGTTCGCGAAGTACAAAGAACAAAGCACCAAGTACAAAGTACAAAACATGGATCCGACCCTCAGCGAATGGCTCAACCTCCTGTTTCGTTGGGTACACGTCTTTGCGGGCATCATGTGGGTCGGCACGACCTACTATTTCACGTGGCTCGACGCGCGTCTCACCGAAGAGGAGAAAGCCGCGATTAACACCGGCGTCGTGCCGCAGGTTTGGATGGTCCATAGCGGCGGTTTTTATGTTGTCGAACGGCGCAAGGCGCCGGACCTCGTTTCACGCACGCTGCACTGGTTTCGCTGGGAAGCTGCGACGACGTGGCTCAGCGGTTTCGCACTGCTGGTACTGATCTACTATCTCGGCGGCGGCGTGCTGATCGATCCTGATGTACGCGAGCTTAACGTCGGCGTTGCGGTCGCGATCGGCATTGGCGTGATTCTTCTCGGCGGAGTTGTTTACGACGTGATGATGATGTCGCCGCTCGGGCGAAACGAGAAGCTGTTCGCGGCGGTGGCGTACGTGCTGATCGTCGCGCTCTCGTTTGGTCTAACGCGCGTTTTCAGTGCGCGCGCGGCGTACCTTCATGTCGGCGCGCTGTTCGGCACGATCATGGCGGCGAACGTATGGATGCACATCCTGCCGTCGCAGAAGAAGATGATCGCGGCGCTCAACGAAGGCCGCAAACCGGACGAGCGGCTGGCGGCGCAGGCGAAGTTGCGGTCCAAGCAGAACACGTTCATGGCGGTGCCAGTCGTGTTCATCATGATCAGCCATCACTATCCAGGCGTCACCTATGGCGATCGCAACAACTGGATCATCCTTTCGGTCTTGATACTGCTCGGCTGGGTCGCCGCGAAGTTCATCCGTCGAGCGTGATTTCTCATTATCCGTGCTTTCATTTAGTCAACTCCACAAACTGTCGCGGCAAGACATTCGCGACGCTGAGGCGCTGATCCGTTATCACGAGACGCTGCTTTTCGTTCGCGCGTATCCCGTGAACGCGGCCGTCGCGCGTCTGGCGGAAAACGAGCTGCGTGCGTTTCCACGCCGACTGGCGCGGCTGGAGGAACAAGACGTCGATTTATCGAGCCTCGAACACCCGGAAGTTTCAGGCATCGCCGGCACCTCCGTTACCGACACGTTCAGCTTCTACATCGTTCGCTGGCTGATGCGGCGTTACCCGGCGCAGGTCAGCATCTACTGGGACTGGTTTGAAGACGAGAACCGCCTGGGTGAGACGTGGCCGCGTTTCATTCCCCTGTTGGCCGAAGACACGCTCGTCGAAGCGAACATTCCGTTCCGCGAGTGGTTAAAGACAGCGCGCGGACGTAGTGCCGAGCTCGCGTGGCTGATCGATCGCTTCGACGAACAGCCGTGGCCCGACGATGCGAAAGCGGAAATCTACGATTCGCAAAAGCTCTACGTCACCTGGACGCCTTCGTTTCGCGCGACGCGCACAGGCCTTCGCAACAGCGCGCGAAAACTGTTCTACCATCGTGGACCACTGATTCAACGCCGCGACGTCGATCTCAATCGCGAACTGGCGCAGCCGTCGCCGCCGTTACGGAAGTTGTCGGAAAAAGATGGAGAACGCGCGCTGGACCTCGCGCGGGAAGCGTCGACCATCAGGTATCGCGAGCTTTACGGATTCACGCATGGCGATCCGAAGCACGTTTATCATGTCGAGATAGGACGCGGAGTCGAGCTCTTTCTGGCGGGCGTTCCGCCGGATAGGCGTTTGCCATTGCGCGCTTATCACGCGGCGATGATCTACAAGAACGGCGTGCCCGTCGGCTACTACGAAGGGCTCACGCTGTTCGAGCGCATGGAGAGCGGGTTCAACTTGTATTACACGTTTCGCGAAGGCGAAACCGCCTGGCTCTACGCGCGCACACTCAACGTCATGCATCACTTCACCGGCGCGACTGCGTTCACGCTCGATCCGTACCAGATCGGTCACGAGAACGAAGAAGGGATTGAGTCGGGCGCGTTCTGGTTTTATCGCAAACTCGGTTTTCGGCCGGCGCGTCCTGAGTTGCTGCGCCTGGCGGAAAAGGAGGAGCGAAAGATCGCGAGCGGGAACGAGTATCGGACGCCGGCGAAGACGCTGCGTGAACTGGCGAACGGTCCCATGATCTTTCAGATGCGCGGCACGGAGAACCACGACTGGGACCGCTTTGCCGTCCGCAACATCGGTTTCAACTTGAAAGGCAACCGCGCAGCATTGTTATCGCTTCTGCCTGAGCAAATCATTCAGGCGAAGTCAGCGCCGGAAGAAACAACCTACCTGAAACTGCTGCAGAAAAACCCGAAATTACGAACAAAACTCATCCGCCTCGGTAGCACTTCTCGATCTGGTTCTCGAGAATAGTGGCTTCCGAAAAGTTCGCCAGCTTAGGGAAATACTCAGCTTCACGATCCAGCGCTTTGCGCGGCACAAGCCCGACGATCTCCGCGCTGTCGATCTCGACACCAAGCGCGTCTGCTTCGCGCCGGACGGCGTCGTACGCCGCGCCCATTCCCGTAACCTCGTAGTTCACAAGGTTCATGGACACCTGAACAAGGTTGCGCGTTCGTAATTCGAACCCGAGCGCCTTCAGGCTCGGCAATCCGCCGTTGCGCGCCCTGATCGCGCGCGCGATCTGCCGCGCGATCGACACGTCGTCACTGCGCAGCACGACGTTGAAAGCGATCAGGAACGGACGCGCGCCCACGACGATCGCACCGGCTGAATCGTGAACTCGCGCCGGTCCAACGTCCGGCGCGCGATCAGGGTTCGTCGCGATCTGTTCGAGCAGCAACTCGTAAGCGCCGCGACGCACGTCCTCAAGATTGACGCGGTCCCGACGCAGCGCCGCTCTTTCGTAGTAATAAACGGGAATCGACAACTCTCGCGCGATCTTCTCGCCGGCCTCATGCGCGAACTTGACGCAGTCGTCCATTGTGACCCCGTGAATCGGAACAAACGGCAAAACGTCTGTCGCGCCGAGCCGCGGATGCACTCCGTCGTGGCGCCGCATGTCGATCAATTCCGAAGCGCGTCTGACGCTTGCGACCGCCGCTTCGACGATGCGTTCAGGCGTGGCGACGAAAGTGATGACGGAGCGATTGTGATCAGGATCGATGTGTCTATCGAGGATGCAGGCGGTATCGACGGCGGCAATCGCAGCGGCGATCTGCTGGACCGTCTCGGGGTCGCGGCCCTCGCTGAAGTTTGGAACACATTCGACCAGGGGTGGCATGTGGGTATTGGGTCTTTGGTCTTTGGTCTTGGGTCTTTGATTTTTTATTTGTACTTTACAACACGGCGCTAGGGGCGTGATACTCGCCAAGGTAAAAGACCCAAGGCCTAAGACCAAAGACCTAAGACCCAACCCATGCCCTTAGACCGCTTCATCAACCAACGGAGGAACGCATGGCAACGACTCGAGGAGCTGCTCAAGCTGCTCGATCACGCGTCGCTGCGCCGTTTGGGCCGTGACGAAGTGCGCGAACTTGGGCGCATTTATCGTCGCACGGCGTCAGACCTTGCGATTGCGCGGGCCGAATCACGCGATCCGCGTCTGGTAAATTATCTGAACAGTTTGG
>DASURS010000254.1:0-21647 GCA_036279935.1 Pyrinomonadaceae bacterium | reverse complement strand
CGACGTTCAGCGTCGCGGACGCGACCTCGAGCACCTGCAAACCATCGCCAAACGATACAAGACCTCGGCGAAGTTGCTCGAAGACGTCGCACTCGATCCGACGGAAGCGCTTCAGGGAAGCGCGGCGCGAAACGGCGGCGGGTTTGTGACGCTGTCGACGGTCCATTCGGCGAAAGGTCTCGAATGGGACAACCTGTTCGTCATCTGGATGACCGACGGCTGGTTCCCCGCCAACCGCTTCCAGGACGAGTTTGACGACTTCGAAGAGGAGCGCCGTCTGCTCTACGTCGCCACGACGCGCGCGAAGAAAGAGTTGCACTTTGTGTATCCGGCGGTGAACGTCTACAACGGACCGGAAACCGACGGCTCGCCGACGCTGTCGCGCTTTCTCGAACCGATACCGCCATCGATCCTGCCGCAAGCCTCGTTGATGGGTAGCGACTGATGACCATACTCCCGATTCTGTTGCTGTTACTCACCTCGAATTACGAGACGACGGATTTCAAAATCACATTAGATCCAGCTTCGCAAACTCTCGTCTCGCTGCAACCCAAAAATGCCAACGGTTTCGACTTCGCGCCCGCAGATCGTCTCGATAAGCGTTCCGCGAACGGCTTTCATCATCTGGGCGATCTGATTCTGCGTGTGCGTGTTGGAGATGTGTGGAAAGACTACGACACGGCAAGCGACCGCAAGCCGGTTCAACCGTTGCCGGTCCCAGGTCAGACGCTTGCAGCGGCGGATATCTCGCCACCCGACCTTCCGCTTCAAATCACGCGTACATGGACCACGGATAAAGATCGCCTCGTCCTTCGTTTCGAGATTCACAATAAAAGCACGAATCCGATTACGATCGGCGGTCTCGGCATTCCCGTCGTCTTCAACAACGTCCTGACCGGCCGAACACTCGAACAAGCGCACGAGATCTGTTCTTTCGCCGATCCATACGTCGGACTGGACGGCGGCTATTTGCAGGTGACACGACTCAGCGGTAATGGACCGGCACTCGTCGTCGTGCCCGAAAGAAATTCCGGCTTCGAAGCCTATCAACTGCTCAACGAGCCGATGCGTCCGGCGCAGACGTTCGAAGGCGCATTCGCCTGGATGGTCCACACCCGCGCCTACGCCGAAAACGAATGGAAGAACGCACAACAGTGGAACACGCCTTCCGAAGTCACGCTCGGCGCGGGCGAGACGCGAACCTACGGTCTGAAGTTCCTGCTGTCAGATCAAATTCGCAACATCGAAAAGACGCTGGCTGAGAACAACCGGCCTGTCGCTGCCGGCATTCCCGGCTACGTGTTGCCGATGGACATCAACGCAAAGCTGTTTCTCAAGTCCGAACGCAGAATCAACAGCATCAGCGTCGAGCCTGCCGGCGCGATGACGTTCATCGAAGACAAGTCCGCCCCGGAACGATGGAAGGCTTATCAGTTTAGCGGCCGGAAGTGGGGCCGCGCGCGCGTGCTCGTCACCTACGACGACGGCGCGAAACAGTCGATCCATTACTACATCACGAAACCCGCGTCGGAGGCGGTTTCCGATCTCGGCAACTTCCTGATGACGAAACAGTGGTTCGTCGATCCAAGCGATCCATTCAAACGCAGCCCGTCAGTGATGAGCTACGATCGCGAAGCGAACAAACTCGTGACGCAGGACAGCCGCGTCTGGATCGCGGGCCTCGGCGACGAAGGCGGCTCCGGTTCGTGGCTCGCCGCCGCGATGAAACAGTTCGGCCAACCGAACCGCGAAGAGATCGCAAAGTACGAACAGTTCGTCGACAAAGTCCTTTGGGGTGGTCTTCAGTATGCCGACGGCCCGAACAAATACGGCGTCCGCAAGAGCCTCTTTTATTACTCGCCTGCCGACGTTCCCGGCTTTCAATACGATTCATCCCTCAACTGGACCACGTGGACGAGCTGGAAGAAGACCGACGCCGAATCGATTGGACGCGGCTACAACTACCCGCACGTGATCGCCGCCTACTGGTCGCTCTATCGCCTCGCGCGCAACCACACCGGCCTCGTCACGAACCACTCGTGGGACTGGTATCTCAATCAGGCTTACGAGACGACGAAGTTTATGTTTGGCCGCCAGCCGAACGGCCGGCGCCGTGTCGGTTACGTCGAGCTCGGATTGATGGAAGGCGACATCGTTCTCGAACTGCTTCAGGATCTGAAACGCGAAGGCTGGACTGAAAAGGCCAACGACGTCGAGGCGCTGATGAAAGACCGCGCCGAACGCTGGCGAAAAGAGGCGTATCCGTTCGGCAGCGAGATGGCCTGGGACTCGACCGGACAGGAAGAAGTCTACGCGTGGTGCAAGTACTTCGGTTACGACGACAAGGCGCTCGTTTCATTGAACTCGATCATCGGTTACATGCCGACCGTGCCGCACTGGGGATATAACGGCAACGCGCGCCGCTACTGGGACTTCCTTTACGGCGGCAAGATCCGGCGCATCGAGCGGCAGTTGCATCACTACGGCTCGGGACTGAACGCCATTCCCGTCCTGTCTCACTATCGCGAACATCCGGACGACGTCTATCTCCTGCGCGTCGGTTACGGCGGCATGATGGGTGCCCTCAGCAACATCGATCAGGAAGGCTTCGCCTCCGTCGCGTTTCACTCGTTTCCGAGCACGCTCAAGTGGGACCCGTACAGCGGCGACTACGGCCCAAACTTCTACGGCCACGCGCTCAACACGGCAACGTACGTCATCAATCATCCGGAGTTTGGCTGGCAGTCGTTCGGCGGTAATCTCAGACGGAGCGGCGCTTGGATAAGAGTGCAGCCACTCGACTCATTTCGCATGCGCGTCTACCTCGCGCCGCGCGGGCTTTGGCTGACGCTCGACGCCGGAACTTTCGAGAGCGTCGAATTGAACACACGCACCGGTCTCGTTCGTATCAGTCTTACGCCGGCAACTGAATACACGAAAACGGCGCGGCTGCGCGTCGAACAACCGGCGAAAATCGCAGGCGTCGGAAACTACCGGCCGGCGACGCAGCTAACCGAGGAGCGCGGCGCATACGTGATCCCGCTCCGGAAGGTTGCGGCAGCGATCGAGTTGAAATGAAGTTCTCCCGCAAAGGCGCAAAGGAAGTCCACTACTGTTGCAACGCGCAAAGGAAGTCCACTACTGTTGCGATTCTTGAAGTCTTGTCTTTGCGTCTTTGCGCCTTTGCGGGAGTATCTTGCCAAATGCCAAATGGAAAATGATATTCTCAGCCCACGATGACTCTAGGAACTGAATGGCTCGTCGATGCAAGCGGATGCGATCCGGCAGCGCTTGCGGACATTGAACGTCTGCGCCCGGTTTTCGATCGCGTAGTCCGCGATCTCGATCTTCACGTCCTCGGCGAGATTGCCTGGCACAAGTTCGAGACGCCGGGCGGCATCAGCGGGCTCGCGCTGCTTTCGGAGTCTCATCTTGCCTGTCACACCTATCCCGAGTTTGGCGCCGCGACTTTCAATCTTTACTGCTGCCGCAGTCGCACGGCGTGGCCGTGGGAAAAAATATTGAAAGAGATGCTGGGGGCGACCGAAGTCCGCGTCCGCGTCTTTGAGCGCATGGTCCACGCACCAGTTTTCGAAGAGGCAGGGGCTGCTCGATGAGTGCGCTCGTCGCGAACTGCCCCGCGTGCGGCGGGCCGGTTGAATTCAAAAGCGGCCAATCTATCGTTGTCATCTGCCAGTATTGCCAGTCGGCGGTCGCCCGCACCGATCGCGACCTCAAGGATCTCGGTAAAGTCGCGGAGCTCGTCGAAACCGGATCGCCACTCGACGTCGGACTGCGCGGCACGTGGAAAGACATTCCGTTCGAGCTGACCGGCCGCGCGCAACTCGGTCACGAGATGGGCGGCCAGTGGGACGAGTGGTACGCGACGTTTTCGAACGGCTGGCTCGGCTGGCTCGCCGAAGCACAGGGTCGCTTCTATCTCACGTTTCAATATCCGATTCCCGAAGGCGTCGCGGTTCCGCAGTTCGATCAGCTTCAGCTCGGGCAAGCGATCTCGGGTCTGCCATGGCCCACGCCGCTGATCGTCGCCGAAACCGGACGCGCCACCGCGCGCGGTGCGAAGGGCGAGATCCCGTACCTGCTCACGCCGGGCGAGACTTACTACTACGCCGATCTTTCAGGCACGAACGGCGCGTTCGGAACGCTCGACTACAACGAGTCGCCGCCGCTCGTCTTCCTGGGCCAACAGGTCACACTTGCAGAGCTCGGCATTACGACGACACGCACGCCGGAACGCGAAGAGCGTCGCGTCGGCGCCGCGCACTTGAGTTGTCCAAACTGCGCGGGCCCGCTCGAGTTGCGCGCGCCTGACAAGACTGAACGCGTTACCTGTCCGAACTGCAACTCGCTGCTCGACGTCAATCAGGGCCAGCTTCAGTTTTTGAAAGCACTCGAAAAACCGTGGTTTCAACCGTTGATTCCGCTCGGCCGCGAAGGCGAAACGCCCGAAGGAAAGATGACCGTCATCGGCGCGATGGCGCGCAGCGTCACTATCGAGGGCGTGCAGTATTTCTGGAGCGAGTATCTGCTTTACAACCCGCAGATCGGTTTTCGCTGGCTGGTCCATAGCGACGATCACTGGAACTACGTGCAGGCTGTTCCGCCGGGCGACGTACTCGAATCAGGCAAGTACGCGACTTATCGAAACAAGAATTACAAGATCTTTCAGGATGCGCAGGCGCGAGTCGAAGTCGTGCTGGGCGAGTTTTACTGGAAGGTCGAGACCGGCGAGCAGGTGCGTGGCGTCGACTACGTCGCGCCGCCCTACATGCTGTCGAAAGAGGTCTCGACCGTCTACGTCAGCGATCCGAATAAGCCGGAAAAACGGAAAAGGGCGACGGGCGAGATCAACTGGTCACTGGGAACGTACGTCACGGTCCCGCAGATCGAGAAGGCGTTCTCGGTAACCGGACTGCCGCGACCGTCGGGCGTCGCGCCAAATCAACCGTACAAACACTGGTGGATTTACAAGTACTGGCTCGCGTTCATCGGTCTGCTGTTCGTCGCCGGCGTGCTTGGATTCGTGTTTTCGGGCTCGACGAAGGAAGTCTTCTCGCAAAACGTGACGTTTCAGCCGCTGCCGAACGCAGATGGAACGCAGGTCTTTTTCAGCGAACCGTTCGAGTTGGCTGGCAGACGAAACATCAGGATCACGGGCGAGTCGCCGGTGCAAAACACGTGGGTCTATCTGGAAGGCGACTTGATCAACGACGAGACCGGCGTCGTGCAGTCGTTTCCGATCGACATCTCTTATTACCAGGGAGTCGAGGACGGCGAATCGTGGTCTGAAGGCGGGCAAAGCGACGCGGCTTACACGTCGTCGATGCCGGCAGGACGTTACATTCTGCGGTTGGAAGGACAGTGGGAACGCTGGCAACAACCGGCCGCCGTCTCGATCAAGATCGAGCAGAACGTGTCGCACGGGTTCAATCTGCTGATCGCGCTGGTCGTGATTTCGATTGGCCCAATCATCATGATCATCTATCACATCGGTTTCGAGCGCCGGCGCTGGTCCGAAAGCATGTTCGGCGGCGGCAGTGACGATGACGATGAGGAGTAATCATTTTCCATTTGTCGTTTTTCATTTTTCATTTCTCATTGCAATGGAAAACGACAAATGACAAACGATAAATGGAAAATACAGAGGGGAACCACGAATGCTCAAAGCACTGTACACAATCTTCGGCGTCGGCGTCATAACGCTCTACAGCGTCGCCGCGATGCTCGGCTGGGAAATCAGCGGCGGGACGCGCCGGCAGTTGCCGCCCGACGCGCGGCAAAACGGTTATCGATCGTTTCATTTCTGGCACTACGGCTTGCACGGAGGAAAATAGATGCTCGCTAACTCACTTGCGTTGAACTTGCCCGCGGCGTTCGCCCTGGCGGTCCCGCTGGATTCGCTTCTGTCGATCATCATCACGACCGTCGTCTTCGTCGTCCTCGGCTTGATCGTGTTCGCGATCGCGTTTTTTATCATCGCCAAGGCGACGCCGTTTTCAGTGCGCAAAGAAATCGAAGACGATCAAAACGTCGCGCTCGCGATCGTGATCGGAGCGGTGATTCTCGGCAGCGCCCTGATCATCGCGGCGGCAATCCACGGATGAAGTCATTTTCCATTTTTCATTTTCCGTTTGTCATTTTTCATTTAGTGGGAGGGCGTCAGAAAATGACAAATGAGCAATGTCAAATGAGCAATGGAAAATGATCCGACCGCCCCTACTCTTTCTTAACGTCCTCATTGTCGCAACCTGCGGATTGATTTATGAGCTACTGGCGGGCACGCTCGCCAGTTACGTGCTCGGCGACTCCGTCACCCAGTTTTCCCTCATCATCGGCATCTATCTCTTCGCCATGGGCGTCGGCTCGTGGCTTTCGCGTTTCATCGATAAAGGACTCGCGCGCCGCTTTGTCGACATCGAGCTCGCAGTCGCCGTACTCGGCGGCTTCTCCGCGCCGCTGCTGTTCATCTCGTTCTCGCGCGTCAGTTACTTCTACGTGGTCCTGTACCTCGTCGTCTTCGCGATCGGCGTGTTCGTCGGCCTCGAAATCCCGCTGCTGCTGCGCATACTAAAAGACAAGATCGAGTTCAAAGATCTCGTGTCGCGCGTGCTGGCGTTTGACTACGTCGGCGCGTTGCTGGCCTCGATCCTGTTTCCGATCCTGTTTGTTCCACGACTCGGCCTGATTCGCACGTCGCTGATCTTCGGCATGTTGAACGCCGGTGTAGCGCTGTGGGGCACGTGGCTGTTGCGGCCGTTGATCAAAGGCGGGATCACGGCGTTGCGCGTTAAAGCCGTGATCGTGATCGCGTTGCTGCTGGTCGCGCTGATCAAGGCAAACAAACTGACGTCGCTCGCCGAAGACGAGATGTTCGCCGACGAGATCGTCTATACGAAAGACACGCCGTACCAGCGGATCGTGGTCACGCGCGGGCGCGCCGGGTTTCAGTTGTTTCTGAATGGCAACTTGCAGTTCAGCTCGACTGACGAGTATCGCTATCACGAGGCGCTGGTCCATCCGCCGATGTTGCTGGCGAACAATCCGAAGCGAGTGCTGGTGCTTGGCGGCGGCGACGGGCTCGCGTTGCGCGAGGTGTTGAAGTATCCGTCAGTCGAGCGCGTTACGCTGGTGGATCTCGATCCTGAGATGACGAAGCTGTCGTCGAGTTTTCCGTTGCTCGCGACGTTGAACAAGCACGCTTTCGAGGATCCGCGCGTGCAGGTCGTCAACGAAGACGCTTTCATCTGGGTTGAAGACACAACAGAAGCACAGTACGACGCGGCGATCGTCGACTTCCCCGATCCAAACACGTTCGCACTCGGAAAACTCTACACCACGCGCTTCTATCGACTGCTGCGTTCGCGGTTGAATGAAAACGCGGCGATCAGCGTGCAGTCGACGTCGCCGATGTTTGCGCGCAATTCGTACTGGTGCATCGTTCGGACGCTCGAAGCGGCGGGGTTCGTTGTGAAGCCGTACTACACGGCGGTGCCGAGTTTCGGCTTGTGGGGATTTGCGCTGGCGCGAATGTCGCCTTTCGAGATCCCGCGCCATCCACCGCCGGGGCTGAAATTTCTCGATGATCAGACACTGACGGCGATGTTCACGTTTTCGAGCGACATCGGTCCAGTGTCGGTCGAGATCAATCGTCTCGATAATCAGGCGCTGGTCCGGTACTACGAAGGCGAGTGGAAGCGCTTCGAGTGAAAGAGATCATTTGCCATATGTCATTTGCCATTTCTCGTTTTTCATTTTTGGCACACGTAAACTTTGCCGTTCCCAATGACAAATGAGAAATGGAAAATGATATATGGCAAATAGTTCAAGGTTTTCTCGGCGGGAGATCCTGACCGCGTTTCTGGGCGTTCCGGTGGCGCTCGCCGCGTGTCGTCGCAGCTCGACGCCGAAGTTTCCGGACGGTGAGATCGTCGGAGCGTCGGACGTGTTCGGACATCGCGTGCGCGACGGTCTCAAGATCGACGTGCCGAGCGACGCATGGACCGACATTCCGCTCGTGATCGTCGGCGGCGGCGTTGCGGGACTAACTGCCGCGTGGCGTCTGCAAAAATCGGGCTTCAGTGATTTCGCGTTAATCGAGATCGAGAGCGCTCCCGGCGGCACGTCGCGCTCGGGTTCGAATCGCGTCATCTCGTATCCGTGGGGCGCGCACTACATCCCCACGCCGATGAAAGAGAACACCGCGCTCGTGTCGCTGCTGAACGACATCGGCGTGATCGAAGGAGCGGACAAAGACGGCGAGCCTGTCATTCACGAACAGTTTCTCTGTCGCGATCCCGAAGAGCGAGTCTTCTATAAAGGACGCTGGTACGAAGGCCTCTACCTTCACGCGGGCGCAACCGACGACGACCAGCAACAGTTCGACAAATTCAACACCGAAGTCTCGCACTGGATTTCGTGGCGCGACGCGAAAGGACGGCGTGCTTTCACGTTGCCAGTCTCTGCGTGTTCAGACGACGCGGAAGTTACTTCGCTCGATCGCATTTCAATGGACACCTGGTTGAACGAACGCGGCCTGAGCAGTCCGCGACTGCGCTGGTGGATCGATTACGCATGCCGCGACGACTACGGCATGACGCTCGAACAGACGAGCGCGTGGGCCGGGCTCTTTTATTTCTGTTCGCGCGTGGTGAAACCGGGTGTGGAGTCGCAGTCGCTGATCACTTGGCCCGAAGGCAACGGACGTCTCGTCAATCATCTGTTTGAAAACACGAAAGCGCGCGTGCAGCTCGATCGCGCGGTCGTCGAGTTGATCCCGCGTTCGGACAACGGCGTCGACGTGATCACGATCGATCGCGAAGGACGAAACCCGCGTGGTTTTCGGGCGCGGCGAGTGATCTTCGCCGCGCCGCAGTTCATGGCGCGCTACGTGATACGGCCGTATCGCGAAAATCCGCCGCCGCACATTGCCGAGTTTCACTTCGGATCGTGGATGGTTGCGAATCTGACGCTGCGTGACCGTCCGAAGCAGTCGCAACGAGACTTCCCGCTGGCGTGGGACAACGTGCTCTACGAAAGCCCGTCGCTGGGTTACGTCGTCGCGACACACCAGCGCGGGTTGGATCGTGGTCCAACTGTGCTGACTTACTACTATCCGCTGTGTGATGAAAACGCGCGCAACGCGAGGACCCGGCTGTTGGAAACCGATTGGCGCGGCTGGGCTGACGTGACGCTGACCGATCTATCTCGCGCGCATCCGGACATTCGCGAACTGGTCGAGCGGCTAGACGTGATGCGTTGGGGACACGCGATGATCCGTCCGCGCACGGGTTTCGTGTGGGGACAGGCGCGACGCGAAGCTGCGAAACCGTTTCGTTCGATTCACTTCGCGCACTCGGAGCTGAGTGGTGTCGCGTTGTTTGAAGAAGCGTTCGATCACGGCTTACGCGCGGCCGATGAGGTGTTACCGCAAATACGAATTCACTGACGCACGGTGCGCACGCCATACACGGTCGGGGTTTCGTTTCCGCCCGTCGCCTGAAACTTCACCGTCACCTTGGTCTTGTCTTTCAGCAACTCCGCCGGCAGTTTGTAATCGACGTCGAAAAACTTTCCGGTGGGACTGCCGGGTACGGTCCGCTCCGCAACGCGTTCACCGACACGTTGACCATCGACTAAAACTTCCATCGAACGCTTTGCTCGTTCGTCAGTGTGGAAAGTGACGACGAGGGCGTTCGCCTTGTCGGGATCGATCGGCAGCTCGTACGAAAACCATTTCTTAGCGCGCTGTCCAATTCGCCCGCTGATTCGGTCTTGGTTTGTCTCTTCACCTTTGGGGTTGGAATCCGTGTTAACGAAACCGATCGTTGCCGCTTCCAACCGTTTCTGTCTCGCAACTTCGCCGGCATGTTCGAGGTTTTTAAGCTGCCACGCGTCGGGCATGTAGAGATCCCAGTAAACTGCGTAAGTGCGTCGATGCAGTCGATAGAACGGCGTCAACTCTACTTCCTTCTCCCCACTTCCAAGCAGACGTCCAACTCCCACCGTGCGAAACACGCCAAGCCGATCCGGCACCGGCTGCAACCACTCGCCGATTGGCTTTTCAGACGTGACGAACGCCGGCACAAGCTCGGAGTCTATCCCTCGCCGTTCCGGTCCGAGATCGCCCGCCAGCACCAACGGGCCCCACATCAGCGCCGCGCGGTTCTTGTTGTCAGGCAGTCCTTCAATGCGCAACGTCTTCGGCAACACCAGCGCGACCGTGTCGCCCGTCTTCCACGTTCGTTTCACTTCAACATACGAACCGGGTTTCGAAACGACCTTCACCGGTTTGCCGTTCACCTTCACTACGAACCCTTTTTCAGCCCAAGCCGGACGGCGCAGCGCAAGCGTGAACGCCTTCGACTTCGTCGCGTTGATTTTCAACGTCGCCGTGTCGCCTTCCGGAAAGCCGGTCTCCATCACGAGCTTCACACCCGCCGACTTCCATGCGGCTGTCGACGGAACGTAAAGATTCACCCACAACCGATCGTCTGACTCGTAATAAATCCCGTCACCGTGCAGACCGTGGCTCTCCATTCCACTGCCGACGCAACACGTGAAGCTCCGAAACATCTCCTGGTACTCGTGCCTGACCCCGCGCCCGATCGGAACCATGTAACACGTGCGCCCATCTTCGGGATCGATCGACGCGAGAATGTGATTGAACAAAGCGCGCTCTTCAAACTCCGCGTACTTCACGTCGGGATTGATCGCGAAAAGCTGTCGCGTCATTTTCAGCATGTTGTAAACGTTGCACGTCTCGTTCGTGCGGCCGTCGACTCGCTCGGCAAGCTCGTCGGGTGGACCAAAATACTCATCCTTGCCGTGACCGCCGGTGGCGTAGCTGTGATCGTTGACGACGACGTCCCATAAGAACTGGGCGGCGACGCCGTCGGCGCGATCGCCGGCGTAGAGGTATTGCTTCAACACGCCGAGCATCTTCGGCACCTGCGTGTTCCCGTGCTGGCCCGCGAGTTTGTCTTCACGGCGTTTGAGCGGATCGACGAACGCGTGATGATCGAAGCGGCGAGACAACGCGAGCCAGCGCTGATCGCCGGTGGCGGCGTAGAGATCCGCCAGCACTTCATTCATCCCGCCAAACTCCGTGTTGAGCATCTTCTGCGTCTGCTCGGGATTCAGCTTCGACATGATCGACTCGGCCCATGCCGCGTACTTGATTTCGAGTTCGAGCGCGGTTTGATTGCCGGTGTAACGGTAGGCGTCGCGCAGCCCGGCGTATGTTTTGTGCAGCGTGTACCACGGCGACCAGAGACCGTTCAGATCGAAGAAGGACGACTTGATGTTTCCGGCCGCAACTTCGGCAAACTTCTCGCGCAGGCCCTCGAGCGCGCCGAGATAACCGTCGCCGTTCTTATCCTGGACCTCTTTTAGTTCCTTCACAATGTAATCGGCGCGCTCCTTGAAACGTATGTCGCCGGTGGCGGCGTACATGAGCGACACGCCGGAGAGATAGTGACCGGCGATGTGTCCGGTGAGGTTGCGTCCGTCGCCGTCCCAACCGCCGTAACCCTCCGCTTTGGGCGCGAGACCGGCGCGTTTGCGGTAATAAGCGAGCATGCGATCAGGCTCGAGTTTGAGTAAGTATTCGGCGTTCAGATCCTGGGCGCGCTTGAGTGGACCACCGGTGATGCGCACGGCGGAGAGTGGCAGCGGGCGAGCGCGTTCCGGAACGGCGTTGGTGATCCGCTGCTGCTGGGCCGAGACGTTGAAGGACAAAACGAGCAACGCAACGATGAGCAGAGTGCGATTCGTTCGTGTCATTTGGTGGATGTATCTCCGTCGATCATCCGGCGGATTCCGAGCGGGTTTTCGTCTCGAAGTTCAGCCGGAAGCGCGTTGTTGGGAAAATCCTGAAAACAGACCTGGCGCGCGAAACGATAGATGGCGCGCGTGCCGACGGACGTCGAGCGTCCTTCAGACGTGGCGGGATACGGGCCGCCGTGGACCATCGCGTGGCCGACTTCCACACCCGTCGGAAATCCGTTGAAGATGAGACGTCCGGCTTTTGTTTCGAGCAGACGCACGACGTCGTTGTATTCGAGTAGATCTTCTTCGCTGCCATGGATGGTGGCGGTCAGTTGGCCTTCCAGTCCATCAATCAGTTTCATTAACTGCTCACGATCCGTGTAACTGACGACAAGCGTTGATGGCCCAAAAACTTCGTCTGCAAGTTCAGGATTAGCTAAAAACTGTCCGACGTTGGTTTTGAACAGCGCGCCGCCGATAGTCTGAACTGCGCCGTGGCCCATCCGCGCAGCGATGCTCTTTTTGTAACTCGCGCTGATGGCAGGCGTGAGCATCGTCTGTTCGGACGCGCTCGTCATTAGATCGCCGAGTTTGTTGATGAAACCATCCGCGTCTTCGGACAGAAGTATCAATCCGGGATTCGTGCAAAACTGTCCGGCGCCCAACGTGACCGACGCGTGGAGGCCGGATGCAATTTGATCGGCGCGGTCACGCAGCGCGCCCGGTAGAATGATGACGGGATTGATGCTGCTCATCTCCGCGTAGAACGGGATCGGATCGGGCCGCGACACCGCGGCATCGAACAGCGCACGTCCGCCGGCGCGCGAGCCTGTGAAACCACCGGCCCTGATCAGCGGCTGCTTCACCAGCGCCAGCGCGACGTCATTGCCCGCGTCGTAGAGCAGTGAAAACACTCCTTCGCTGAACCTGCAATCGCGAACCGCTCTGGATATCGCGAGGCCAACTAATTCAGACGTTCCGGGATGCGCCGGATGCGCTTTCACAATCACCGGATTGCCTGCCGCAAACGCCGACGCCGTATCGCCGCCCGCAACCGAAAACGCCAGCGGAAAATTGCTCGCGCCAAACACGACGACAGGCCCGATCGGACGGAACATCGATCGCACGTCGGGCTTCGGCAACGGCTTGCGATCGGGATCGCCGCGATCGATCCGCGCGTCCACCCACGATCCCTCCTCGACGACGTCCGCAAACAGTCGCAACTGGTTGCAGGTGCGCGCTGTTTCGTTCCGCAGACGCGCTTCAGGCAACGCTGTTTCTGCATTCGCCAGCGCGATCAGTTCGTCGCCGAGCGCTTCGATGTTCTCGGCGATCCGGCGCAGAAATCGCGCGCGTTCCGCGCCGGTTGTTTGCGAGTAAGACGGAAACGCCGCATGGGCCAGCTTCGCCGCTTGGTCCACTTCGTCGAGACTGGCCGAGTGATAGACCGGCGTCAAGTTTTCGCCCGACGTCGGATTGAAGCCCTGCAACTTCGCACCGCCAACCGCGCCGCGTTTGAAACCTATGATCGACGTGCCTTGTAGATCAGTCATTTGATTGCTTCACGAATAACGCGCAACGCTTCGTCCAGCTCTGCACCCACAAGCTCGAGTCGCGGCGGACGCACGCGCGCGTTCCCCATACCGACTTCCTGCTGGACCAGTTTGATCAACTGCACGAACTTCGGAACCGTGTCCATGCGCAACAACGGCAAGAACCAGTTGTACAGCGCGATCGCTTTCTCTCGTTCGCCATTCATCGCGTAGTTGAACAGATCGACCGACTCTTTAGGCAGCGCATTGACGAGCCCGGCGATCCAACCGACCGCGCCCACGGCGATGGCTTCGACAATCGCATCATCAACGCCGACGAAGATCGCCAGCCGATCGCCAACCAGCTCGCGAATCCACGTCACGCGCCGCACGTCGGTGCTCGATTCTTTCACCGCCTCGAAATTGGCGTGCTCCACCGCGAGCTCGCGAATCTGTTCCGGCAGAAAGTCAGTGCCGTAAGCGACCGGATTGTTGTAGAGCATGCACGAGAGGCTCGTCGCGCGGAAGACGGCTTCGACGTGCGCCTTCATCTCGCGCCAGTCGCCGCGATAGACGTACGGCGGCAGGACCATCAGTCCGCTGCAACCGAGATCCGCGGCGCGCTTCGACAACTCGACCGCCTCCGCCGTGCTCAACGATGCAATCGACGCGACGATCGGAACGCGATCGCCAACGGCCTTGACGACGGTGGACCATAGCGCGAGTTTCTCGTCGAACGTTAAGGTAGCGCTCTCGCCAAGCGAACCGGGCGTCACGACGCCAGTGCACCCATTATCAATTAACCAGTTGCAGTGCTTCGCCGCGAACGCGTGATCGATCGACAGGTCTTCGTTGAATGGTGTGGTAGTGGCGGGCATCACGCCGCGCCAGATCATCTTTTTCATGATTTTCCCAAGAGCTTAACCACAAAAGGCACAAGAGTCACAAAAAGCACAAAAGCCTTTACCAGATAGCGTGTATGCCTTTTGTTACTTTTGTGCCTTTTGTGGCTCATACCGCGAAGCTGAAGCGTTATTCGGATAGCAAACTTTCTACTCTAACGGGCAGGATCGGCGGCCGCACCGATTCGGGCTGCCAGCCAAATAGAAACTCAACCGCGCCGCCGCAGATTCTTCCCTGACACGGCCCCATTCCGCAACGCGTCTGAAGCTTCGCCGCGCGCCACGAACCATGCGCTCGCAGGCGTTCGAAGACGACGTCTTCGCAGCGGCAGACGATCGTGTCCGCTTGCGGTAATGTTTTCAGTTCATCGCGAAGTGCAAACGTCCGGTTCAGCAGATCGGCGAACCGCCGGTGCTTCGCGCGAGCGGAAAACAAGCGACGCGCTTCGTCCCGGTTTCCAGTGGCGGCGAGCCCGGCAATTTCACCTTCGACCAGCGACAGATCGAGTCCACCAATGCCGGTCGATTCGCCCGCGCTGTAAATTTGCGCGACGCTCGTTTGCTGAAACTCGTCGACCCGGACCGCGCCGTCCGCGATCTCACATCCCAGCAACTCGGCCAATTCCAGATTTGGCGTCAGATGAAAACCGCACGCAAGATAGTCGCAGGATACACTCCAACGCTTCCCTGCGCGATTCAACACCACGGATTCTAACTTCTGATCGCCATGCGCGGTCGTCACCCAGCAGTCCGTCAAATAGCGAATGCCTTTCAAGCGTCGACGCAGATCGAACGCCTGCGACGACTTCGAAACTAAACCCAAACCAAACCGCGCGAGCTTCAGCGACGACGCCTGTTCCGCGATCAACAACACGTCCGCGCCGCGTTCGCGCAGGTAAGCGGCAACGGCCAGCAGCAACGGCCCACTGCCCGCCACGACCACCTTCCCGTCAATCGGAACACCATTTTTGACGAGCGCCTGAAGCCCACCTGCGCCCATGACGTTCGGCAACGTCCAACCCGGAAACGGCAGAAAACGTTCGCGCGCGCCGGTCGCCAAAATGAGATTTTCAAACGTCAACTCGCACACTTCGCGCGAGGTTTCCGCCAACAACATTCGCGGCGCAACCTGCTCGAACACACGCGCGCCTGCGATCAGTTGGATATCGACGCTGCGAATGCGTTCGAACCAGATTCGCGCCTCTTCCGATCGCGGCTTCGTCTTCTCGCCACGCCAGATCTGCCCGCCGGCATCCGGATTGTCGTCTACGACGGTAACGCGCCGTCCTTTTCGTGCCGAACGATAAGCGGCGGCAAGCCCGGCCGGCCCCGCGCCCACGATCAACACGTCGCACTCGTAACGCACTCTATTCATTGGTGCGAACATTCATGCCTTCGCGGCAGATCGTCTGGCAACTGCGGCAGTGCGCTTCGCCGTCGATCGTCACGTGACACTCGAAACAGATCCCCATACCACACAGCGGCCCGCGCGGCTCGCCCGTGACTGAGCGACGAAATACGGTCGCGCCGGCTTTCACAATCGCTCCCGACACCATGCTTCCGGCAGGCATCGCCACTTCGACACCGTTGACGACAACATGCACGGTTTCAGGCTTTGTATTAGACACTGACCAACCCCCGCGACGGCAGATACGGTGCGATCGGAATCTCGGACGTTCGGTTCATGATCTGATCGACGAGAAGCTTCGCCGTCGCAAGTGAAGTGGTGATCCCGAGACCTTCATGTCCGGTCGCGAGATAAAGTCGCGGATGCTCGACGTCGGGACCGATCAGCGGCAGCTTGTCAGGTGTCGCGGCGCGAAAACCCGTCCACGCGCGAAGTGACGAGAGTTTCCCCAGGCGCGGCAGAAATTCCATCGCCCGGGCCAACATCCGTGTCAGTATCGAAGCATCCACCGCTGTGTCGTCGATCTCATACTGCCGCGACGACCCGATCAATAACTGTCCAGTCTTTCGCGGTTGAACGTTGAAGGCGACGGAGTCGGCCGTCAGCCAGTGCGCGCTTTTCAGATAACCGAGTTCGACGAGTTGATGTCGGATGAACTGCGGATATCGATCGGTGATCAAAAGATGACCCTTGCGCTTCTTGATATTTAATCCCGCAGTCAACGCCGGCGACCAACTGCCCGCGGAATTGACGATCACACCCGCGGAAATCGTTGATCCGCTGCGCAGTCGAACACCGTCTCGCGTGATCTCACCAACGACATCGAGGAATACTCGACCGCCGTTCGCCATTGCACGATCGACGAAGTACTGCGCCGCGCACGGCGGATAGATCACGCTGTCACTCGCGACTCTCAAGCCGCCAACCAATCCATCGCGCAGGTTCGGTTCGGCTTCGCGCAGTGATTGCGAATCCAAAACTTCAGCACGCACACCACGCTCGGCGTAAAACCTGCGCTTGCGTTCGACCGCCAGCATCTCCTCGTCGTCAGCCGCGACCCAGATCGTTCCGCAAGGATCATGCTCGACCTCGCGCGGCAGCTCGTCCCTCATCTCGTCCCATAGATTCTGCGAATAACGAGTCAGCGCAAACTGCGCGTCAGAATCATCCATCACGACGAGATGGCCCATCCCCGCGGCGGTCGCGCCGCCGCCGATCATCTTCGCCTCCACGATCGCCGTGCGCAGACCAGCACGCGCGCACTCCGCGGCGCACGCAGCGCCGACGATGCCGCCGCCGATGATCACAACGTCGTAAACAGGCGAAGTCATCCGCGAATGCCCATGCAGAATGGGTCGTGCGCATCCAGAATCAGTTCCGCTTCCGCGGTGATGAAGGCGGAACCTTTGATACGCGGGTGGATTGCGTTACCGATTATCGAAACACTTCCTTCAAACACGCTGCCGACGATGCTCTCCTGGCGCCAGACTTGTCCCTCCGCCAGTTTTCCGTCTGCGAAGAGACACGCCATTTTCGCGCTCGTGCCCGTTCCGCACGGCGAACGGTCGTAAGCTCGGCCCGGACACAGCACGAAGTTGCGGCTGTCGACTCCGTGAATTTCCGAAGGCCCGAAGAGCTCGACGTGATCGATCTCGTGCCCGTCCACGCCGGTGATTCCCTCGCGCATCAGCGACTCACGAATGCATGACGTGAAATTTGTCAGCGCGTCGAGATTGTCGAGCGTCAACTCAAACGAGTGGTCCTTTACGAGGAAGAACCAGTTGCCGCCCCACGCGACGTCGCCCGTCACCGGTCCGAAGCCGGGCACGTTCACCTTGACGTCCGCGGCCAGACGATAACTCGGCACGTTGCCGATCTCGACCGCGCCGTCCTCGTCGAGCCGTGCAGTAACGACTCCGACGGGCGTCTCGATGCGATGCGTGCCTGGTCCGATCCTGTCGAGATAAGCGAGCGTCGCGACGACTCCGATCGTCCCGTGACCGCACATGCCGAGATAGGCGACATTGTTGAAAAAGATCACGCCTGTCGCGCATGTTTCATCAACCGGCGGACACAACAACGCACCGACAACGGCGTCCGATCCACGCGGCTCATTCACGATGGCTGAACGAAAATCGTCGTGTTCGTTCCGGAAGCGCTCGAGACGTATGGCGAGCGTGTCGTCGCCCAGATCGGGGCCGCCGCTGATGACCACACGGGTGGGCTCACCGCCGGTGTGTGAATCGATCACTCTTACACGTCTTGTGCTGGAAGACACTGGGCTCACGGATGCTTCGAAAAACGGATTGTATATTGTATTGCCACAACCCGAAAACATGGATATAAGGGCACGTGATGAGAAACTTCACTCTCCTCCTTCTGTGCCTCTTATTCGGCGGCATCGGTATTTCAGCAAACGCCCAGTCCACTCGACTGCAAGCTCGCGAAACCGAGTGGAAAAACTACGCATTGCCGCAAACGCCGTTCACACGCCACGTGATCGCGGAGAACAGGGTCGTCTTTCGCGCGCCGGCAGACTGGAAACAGGAATCCACGGAACTCCTCAGCTTCGCGGGGCCACACAAATCCGCGATTCGAGTGCTGGTTCAGCAGGTCCCTGACGGCTCTTCGTTGGGCGAGTATCTCGGCGGTGTTTTGCAGGGCGTCAGAAATCTTCCGGGCGCCACTGAGGGCACACTCACGCGCCGGACTCAGTTTCAGGATCTGGAAGGCCGCGAAGTGCTCATCGAAGCGCCCGAGCCCGGCGGCGACATGATCCGCAGCACGTCATGGCTCACGGTCGCTGGGCCGATGGCAATCACATTCAATCTGCAAGTCCCGGTAGCCCACGCGGCGGCTATCGAACCGTTCTTCAAAGCGACGGTGCAGTCAGTGATATTCGTGCCGGATGATTATCTGGAGTTTGCTCACGTGCGTTCCGGCGTTATCAAGACGCCATCGCCTGCGCCGGTTAACGAAGTCGAGGACATTGTCGCCGTTCTCAACCAACTAAACTCGAATCGCGAAGCGACCATCAGCCGTCTGACGCCGCTCTTCTCCTCTTCGGCGGACGCCGTCGTAGATCTATTGATCGATCGCAGGGCCACGGTGCGTTCCGCCGCGGTCGAAGCCCTCGTTCGCAGTAAGAACGCAGCGCTCAAGCCGTTTCTCTGGCACGTCGTCGAGGACGCTGATGCGCTCGTAGCTGAACCTGCCGCACGGAGTCTGGCCCAGGAACCGGACGTTGCCGCGAAACTCGCGTCAGAACAGACGCCCAAAAACACGATCCAAACCGCGGCCGGTATGTGGCGCTTTCTCAGCGCCGACAATCGCGTAAAGGTGTTGCAACACGTCTTCAGCGCGGTGGAGTTCTCGCAGGATCCGGTACACAAAGCCGGCGCGCTAGCACTGCTTCAAATGACGTCCGTGAGCGAGTTCAAACTTCCGCTGGCGCGCGTGCTGGCTGCGAATGATGAGATCTTCACAGTCGCCGCACTCGATACCGCGCGCCTTCGCGGCGAGTCGTTGCCGGTCGATGCGTTACTGAAGTTGACGTCCTCGAAGAATGAAAAAATAAAAAGACTCGCGATCGAGCACCTTGGTCGATCAGCCGCCGTCGCCGATATTCCGCGCGTCGAGTCGGTCAAGGGGATGGACGAACAACGCAAGCTCGCGATCAGCAAGATCCGCTTTCGGCACGATCTTAGTCTCGCGAAGAGTCCCGACGAAGCGCGCGAGATCATCCGCAAGGCGACGGCTGACTCCTCAATCGCCGACTTCGCCTGGAGCTTCGACTGCGAACAAAACGCGGCCGGCTGCTCATCCGCAGCCCCGACACGCCTGGCCACTGAGTTCAAAATCAAGCCGTTCGCCGAAAACGTCCTTCCCAGGAGGCTGCGCCACTACGCCGCGATGCCGACTCCGGGCCAGACGGTCGCCAGGTTCTATGAAACGCTGAACGGTCTTCAGTTGGACTCGCCGCGCGCGCAATCGAACCTGATCCTCGTGATGGGCTCGCTCCGCGAGAAGCTCGGCCGCGAACTGGGCGCTCCGACGGACGCGCCTTCGTTGATCGAATACACCGGCATCAAGCCAGACGCACCGATCGTCATCGCAAGCTGGACCGCGCCCGGCGCTCGCGCCGCCACCTGGCCGGCACAGCGGCGCGCGATCTTCGTGCGCGTCAACGATCGCAATCGGTTCGAACGCGCCGTCAACGATTTTCAGCAAAGCGCCGGCAGCGCTCCCACGTTGATCGACTACGTCGGCGGCGCCACTCGCATGGTCGCCGCGCTGCCGACTCTGCTTCCGATGAGCGCCAGGCAAATACTCGCGGGCGATGCGGCAAAGCCTAAGCCCGTTACGGTGACTAAGTTTTCGTTCATCGGACAGACCGAGTGGAACGGAATACCAATCAAAACGATCCAGTACCACACGATCGATGCCGATGCGAAGATTGAGTCCGCGACAACCTGCCTTGCGTTCATCGGCGACACTGCCATTCTCGCGCCCGACGTCGCCACCATTCGCGATCTGCTGACAAACGCGAGCGCCGGCGAAGAACAACTGCTCGCCGCAAACGAAGAGTTTCGTCAGACCGTCGCGCGTGACGGAGACATCGTTTATTTCAGCGATCTCGTGGCGGCGTTCCCGGACAAGGATGCAAGCGGGCCCGCTCCCAGGGTGAACGAGAGTGGCGCGTTGAAATTCTCCAACTCCACCTGGGAAAACGCCCATCGCCTTTCATTCGACGAGAGCGACTGGTCGAAACCGCTTGCGCCGTTTCATCCGAAGGAGTTGGCGGCGCCGCGCGAGCTCCTGCCTGCGTCGACACTCGCTTACTACTTCATGAAATTCGACGTCGCTGCCGCATTTGAACGCTGGGTCAAATCCCTCGGGTTCGTGGACGAGCTCAAGGGCGTGTCCGATGTGTGGTCCATGGATTTCAAAGGGGAAGTCTTACCCGAGCTGGGACCGGAATGCGGGATCGTGCTGCTCGAAATCTCCAGCTTCAGCCTGTCGTCCGAAGAGACCTGGGCGGCGTTCTGCAAGCTCAAGACCAACAAACTGACTGACGCGCTGACAGCAGGCAAGCTCTTTCGCGGCGTTGGCCCAACCAGCGACGTCGCCGAGATCAAGCACGGCTCAGACTCCTATTTCATCGCGAGCAAACGCGGTTTCCTGGTGTTGTCGAATCAGCGCAAAGGCATTGCGGCGCTCGCGGACAAGACAAACCTCGCAGCGACGCGCGATTACTCGCGAGCAGCCGAGCGGGCGCCTTCCGGGATCGTCGCTTTCGGCGGATACAACCTCGAAGCGGCCATTGCGGCCGCAGGGGCCGGGCTGGGCGACGGGTTCAAGGCGCAGCAGGCGGCGATCGTTTTTTCAGTGGCCAGCGCTTTCCACAGTCAAAGCTTCTTCGCGACCGCGACACCACAAGGCATCGAAGGGCGCTCGTCTGTCGCGATGGACCGCGAAGGACGTTACGCCGTCTCGGATTTCTCCTACTTGGCGCAAGGCGCGAACATCACGCTCGCGGCCGTTGAAGCGCGCGGGCTCCCGATCGCGGACCAGAACCGGATCAGCCGTCTCGTGCTGAAGATTCGGGCCAGGGCCGCTGGGCCAATCGACAGTATTCGCGACGACATCAAGTCAGCGCACCAGACTGTCGAACAGAAATCGTCGAACGAGTTGCTCGTGACCGTCGCAGCGCGACGTAGTAATCCGGACAAGAAGATTCAACTGCCGGTGTCCGATCCACAGTTCGCGCAGTTTTTGAAAGCGTCCGGCGACATTCCGTCTAATGACGCTCAGGTCATCGCTCGCGCGAAGGAGATTGCGGGCGGCGATCGTGACGCGTGGAGCGTCGCGCGCAAACTCGCGAACTGGACGCACGAAAACCTCGAATGGAAATACGTCGCTTCAGCGGGCGCTGCGCAGACTCTCGCGTCGCGCGAGGCCGACTGTTCCGAGTTCAGTGAACTGTTCGTCGCGATGGCGCGCTCGCTCGGGCTTCCG
>DASURS010000253.1:0-65577 GCA_036279935.1 Pyrinomonadaceae bacterium | reverse complement strand
GGATTGCGCGGATGACGATGCCGATGGAGAAGCGCTCGCCGTCGCGGTCGCTTTCTTCCCGGTGAAGTATTCGACGTCGTTGCGCAGGAAGCCGCGCGCGATCGTACCGTCGATCGGTTGCCGCCCGCCCGTTCCGTCGGTAAAGAACGACGACCCGCGGAACGGCTTGATCTTCGGCTGGTCCTGCATGTCACGGCGGCACCCGGCGCCCAGCAGTGACACACCCGCGATCAGCAACAAGATCTGAAACCTGTTCCCGCGCTCGCGCGCCCTACACTTCCACATCATTAACTTCCATCGCATTCAAACTCTTCAACAACTCGACAACCCTGCGATGCTCGAACTTCGGATCGTTCGCTTCGACCGCCAGGAAGAATCGGTCGCGCGTCGCCAGCGCGAAATTGGGCGCGTTGAAAACCGGGTGGTACGGCTGGGGCAACTTGTTCAGTATCAACATGCCGAGCACGGCCGCGAACGCTGCCGCCAGCACCGTACACTCGAACGTGATCGGAATGAATGCCGGCCAACTGTTGTACGGCTTGCCGCCGACGTTGAGCGGATAGTCGATCACTTCCATGTAGTACTGCATGAAAAAACCGCCGAGGCCGCCAAGCACGCCGCCGATGAAGACGATCAATGGCAAGCGCGTGTGCGTGAAACCGATCGCCTCCGACAACTCTTCGATCGGATACGGCGAGTAGCCGTTGATGCGCCGGTAGCCCGCCTCATAAACGCGGCGCGCCGCGTGTACCAGATCGTTAGGACTCTCAAACTCCGCAATCACGCCGTACAGCGGCGGCGCGTGCCGGCGATGATGATGCGGCGCAAACGACGTCGCCGGCCCGGACAACGACGACGGCTGCTCCGGCTCATCACGCCGTCCGTGTGTCGGATTCTCGCTGTCGCCGTCGTACGCCATCTTATTCCTCGACTTCCGCGCTCGGCAGAATCGTTCGCATCTCGAAAATCGAAATCATCGGCAGGAACCGGATAAACAGAAACAGCAGCGTAAAGAAGAAGCCGATGGTGCCGATAAACATCGCCCAGTCCCACTGCGTCGGCTGATACATTCCCCACGACGACGGCAGGTAGTCGCGATGCAGGCTCGTGATGACGATCACGAACCGTTCGAGCCACATGCCGATGCTGACGACGAACGAGATGATCCACAGAACGAGGAGGTTCGAGCGCAGCTTCTTCGACCACAAAAACTGCGGCGCGATGATGTTGCACAGAATCAGCGTCCAGTAATAGGGACTGTAGGGACCGTGCATTCGGTTCCAGATCATAAACCGCTCGTATTTGTTACCGCTGTACCAGCCGAAGAACGCTTCCATGACGTAGCCGTAGCCGACGATCAATCCGGTCGCGAGCATCACCTTCGCCATGTTGTGCATGTGGCGCATCGTGATGAAGCCTTCGAGACCGTAGAAGCGTCGCAGCGGGATCGTCAGCAGCAGCACCATCGCGAAGCCCGCGTAGATGGCGCCAGCGACGAAGTAGGGCGGGAAGATCGTTGCGTGCCAGCCGGGAATGATGCCGACGGCGAAGTCGAAACTGACGATCGTGTGAACTGAAAGCACGAGCGGCGTCGCGAGACCGGCGAGCAAGAGGTACGCCATTTCATAGCGATGCCAGTGACGGGCGGAGCCGCGCCAGCCCATTGCGAGCATGCCGTAAAGAATCTGAAACGCTTTGCTGCGGGCGCGATCGCGCAACGTCGCGAAGTCAGGGATCAAACCGACGAACCAGAACAGCGCCGACACGGTCGCGTAGGTCGATACCGCGAACACGTCCCACATCAGCGGGCTGCGAAACTGCGGCCAGATGCCCATCGTGTTCGGATACGGGAACAGCCAGTACATCAGCCACGGGCGGCCAAGGTGGAAAATCGGATACATGCCGGCCTGGGCGACGGCGAAGAGCGTCATCGCTTCGGCGAAGCGGTTGATCGACGTGCGCCATCGTTGACGAAGGAGCAACAGGATCGCCGAGATCAGCGTGCCCGCGTGGCCGATACCGATCCACCAGACGAAGTTAAGAATGTCGATGCCCCACGCGACGGGAACGTTGACGCCCCAAACACCGATACCGACGAACACGAGGTTCGTGATCGCCAGCAGCATCAGTTGGAACAGGGCGAAGGAGACGGCGAAACCGAAGAACCAGGCCAGCGACGTCTTTCGTTTTAAGACGATCGAGCTGATCTTGTCGGTCACGGAAGCAAACGTCATCCCCGGATCGATGACCGGCGTCGTCGAGTGCATCGGACCTTCCATGTATGGCTTTTGTGGTTCTTCGGCCTCAGCCACGACTAATCTCCGGGTTCGGGTTCTTTAGTCTCGACAAGTAACTCGTGCGCGGTTTCGTGTTGAGCTCGCCGAGCAGATCGTAGTTGCGTTCGTTCTCTTTCAGTTTCGCGACGCGGCTGTTCGGGTCGTTGATGTCGCCAAACACGATCACGTCCGTCGGACAAACAGCCTGGCACGCGGTCACGACCTCGCCGTCGCGCAGCCGCCGTCCTTCGAGCTCTGCCTGAATTTTTCCGTTCTGAATGCGCTGCACGCAGTAAGTACACTTCTCCATCACGCCGCGGCTGCGCACCGACACATCGGGATTGCGCATGAGCTGATAGAGCGGTGTGTCCCAATCCTGATACAGGAAGAAGTTGAAGCGCCGGACCTTGTACGGGCAGTTGTTGGAACAATACTTCGTGCCGACGCAGCGGTTGTAGACCATGTCGTTGAGGCCTTCAGCGCTGTGAACCGTCGCGTGAACCGGACAAACAGGCTCGCACGGCGCGTTCTCGCAGTGCATGCACGGCACGGGCATGAAGGTCGTGCCTTCAGGCTGGTTCGCATCGCCGCCCTGGAAATACGTGTCGACGCGAATCCAGTGCATCTCGCGACTGCGAACCACCTCGGTCTTGCCGACGACGGGGATGTTGTTCTCCGCCTGGCATGCGATCGTGCAGGCGTTGCAGCCGATGCAGTTGTTCAGGTCGAGCGCCATGCCCCACGCGTAATTCGGCGCGTTCTCAGCCTGGTTCTTGTAGTTGTACTCCGGCGGATAGATCGACGGGTGCTCGTGCTTCTCTTCGTGCCTTTCGCCGCCGAGAAACTGCTCGAGCGTGTGCTGGCGAACGATGTCGCGCGGCTCGCCGCTAAAGTTCGGGTCCTCCATCGTGAAATGGAGCTGCGTGGTGGCAAGCGCGTAATCGAGGCCGGTATTGGTGACGCGCACGCCTCTCGTGAACCACGGCTCCCACGAACTGCGGAGCTGGTAAGCGTCGAAACCGACGAGCTGGTCCGGCGTACCGCCGCCGACGCGGCCCGCAAGACGGCGGCCGTAACCGACATGGACCGTGATCACGCCGTCCGGCTGTCCGGGCATGATCCACATAGGCGCAGTTACCGACTGGCCCTGCTGCGTCTTGATCTCGATCTGCGGAACGTAGTGTTCGCGTCCTTTGGTAGCGCCGCGGTTGGTCCTCGTGCCGGCAATCTGCTGCGCGGAGTTTGGACTGACGATCGCAACGTTGTCCCACGTGACTTTCGTCAACGGTTTCGGCAGTTCCTGTAACCAGCCGTTGTTCGCGAAGCGGCCGTCGTAGATCGACGGGTCGGTGCGAAATATGAGCTCGAATCCGTCGGCAGGCGCGGGCGTGGCCGGTGGCGGTTGGATCTGACCGGAAACGGAAACGGTCTTCGCGGCCAACGCGGAATCGGCCATGAAACCATCATGAATTGTCTGCCGCCAGAAGTTTTCGAAATCCGCGCCCGGTTTTTGTGTTTGCCAGTACGACTTCACGATGTCGTACGGCCGGCGGTCGTATTGATCCGAAAACAGCGCGAGCAATTCGTACGCCGACTTGCCTTCGTGGAGCGGCTCAATCAGCGGCTGCATGATCGTGATCGTTCCGTCGTAAGAACGCGTGTCGCCCCATGTCTCAAGGAAATGCGCGGCCGGCACGTGCCAGTGACAAACCTCGGTCGTCTCGTCTTTGTATTCGCTCAGGTGGACGCGAAGTTTCGCCTTCGCTATTCGCGGATAATCGAGCTTGAGATCGACGGGCGTGTTGTGGACCGGATTGCCGCCGATGATGACCAGCAGATCGACGCGACCGCCCTCGAGATCGTTGACCAGATCCTGTAACGACTGTCGCTGATCGACTGGATTGACTTCGAGCGGATCGGTGTAGAAAACAGTCTTGCCGACATTGCCGAGCGCACTGTTCATCGCGTGGCCCAGCGCGTGAATGTACGGCGGCTGGTTTTCGCCGACGAGGACGATGCTCGCGCCCTTGTGCTGGTCCAGGTCGCGACGAATCGCGTCGACCCATGGCGCAGGTGACGAACCCTGACCGGCAAGCGCTCGCGCCAGCGCTTCGATGTCGCTGGGCTTCACGGTCCACGCGTGGTCGGCGCTCGCGCCTGTATTCGACGGCGTCGGCTCGATCACGTAGAGCCGGTTCATGTCGCGGTTTGCTTCGGTGACTCGACGCCGCGCGTAGAAGTCGCGCGCGTAACGGAGCGTTCCGGGCATTCCCGAAAGGAAGTCGCAATCGATCGAGAGCACTCGCTGCGCGAGATCGAAGCGATACGTCGTATTTACCGGTTGGCCAAACGCAGTGACGGCGCCGGCGCGACGGTTGTCCCCGTTTGCCGGTTCCCACTGATGCCACTTCGCCTGCGGCAGCGCGCGCAGCAGGTCGTTGATCTGCGCGCCGAGCGACGGCGAAATGATCGTTTCAGTCAGAAAACGAATGCCGGCGCCTTGTTTCCCGCGCTGCTCGTCGAGCACGCCTCTCATCGCGCCGACAAACGCAGTCCACGTCCGGATGTCTTCGCGATAGGTGATCGTCTGCGATCGATCCGGATCGTAAAGACCCAGAATCGCGGCTTGCGAGAAGATATCCGTCGCACTCGATCCACGCGGATCTCGCAGCGGATCTTCAGGGGGAAAATCAGTTGGGCGATTGTTCGGGTGGTCCGGATTGCCTTCGATCTTCGTCGGCCGGCCTTCGTTGCTGCGCACGAGAATCGGCGTCGCTACTCCCAGCAACGGCATCGCGCTCGCGAAGAAAAGCGGCTTACCAGGAACGTAGTTTTCCGGTTGATTGACATACGGAACGATCTTCTCCGGCGGCTGAAATACACAACCACTCAGTCCCGCGAGCGCGAGCGACGCGCCCATCAACTTCATGAACGTCCGGCGCTCGAGCGGATCGTTCCAGCCCTCGGCTTGTTGCGGAAACTCGCGCACGACAAACTCGCGAAACTCAGGCGTGTCAGCCAGTTCTTCCAGACTGCGCCAGTACTTCTTGCCCGTGCGCGGCGTCTCTTGATCCCGATCCTGCAAAGACAGGATGTGATCGCGCATCAGTTTGAAGTTAATGTGACGATCGCTATCGCTCATTTCCGCACTTCTAAATTCCTAACGATGACAAGTCGAACAGCTTTCTAAAATCTTCCGTCCCTGGACGCGATACTCGGCTTTGAGCTTCGTCCCCTCGGCCAGTTGCTCCGCGCCTTTGTTTTCGGGCCGCCACGTCATATCGAAAATCTTGTCCACGGGCCGCAAAAATCTTTCGGGCGCGCGGTGGCACGCTAAACACCACTCCATCTGTAGCGTCGCCGCCTGATACATGATCGGCTGTTCGTCGACTCGTCCATGGCAAGTCGAACAACCGACGCCTTTCTTCACGTGAATGCTGTGATTGAAGTAAGCGTAATCAGGCAGGTCGTGTACGCGGATCCATTCGATTGGCTTGCCGCTGCGAAAACTCGCGCGCACCGGTTCGAGATAAGGACTGTCGGCCCAGATCTGCTTGTGACAGTTCATGCAGACGCTGGTCGACGGCATTCCCGCGGACGCGGAATCTTCAACGGATGTATGGCAGTAACGGCAATCGATGCCGTCGTCGCCCGTATGGTGTTTGTGACTGAACTGTACCGGTTGCTGTCTTTCGACCCACTGTCCTGTGTTCCAGGAGGATCGATTCAGCTCGACTGCGACCCACAACAGCGCAACAGCAATGAAAACGGCGCCATAAATCGTGATTTTCGCCAGCGCGTTGGTGCTGTGATGGAAGATCTGTGGCATTACCGCCGAGTTCGTGAGGGCACGTCACACCGATACTCTGGCAGACACAACAGCCCACAAACCTTTCGAACTAAAATGGTGTTATTGCAAACGTGCGCGTTACTTTACCAAATAACTCGCAGAATTCAAATTGCACATTAATTCACAAGCGTGCAAATGAATCAAGGGGCATTTTCAGGGGATTTAAGTCTTAAGTCAGAGCAGCGTCGCGCGCCAACAACGCGACACCGATCGGTGCTGCGTCCGCGCCGAGCTTCGCGGCGACGATCTCAGTTACCTCGAAACAACGCAGAAACGCGCGGCGCTTCACTTCCTGAATGATCGGATTGAGTATCAACGCTCCGGCGTCCATCACGCCGCCGCCGAGCACGATACGCTCGATATTCAGAAGATTGATCACCGTCGCGACGCCGGTGCCGATGTATTTTCCGGTGCGCTCGATCATCATCAACGCGAAATCGTCGCCTTCGTTTGCGGCGTGCGCGACGTCGTCCGCGGTGAAATTCTTGTTCAAGCCGAGACGTGACAACGACGACGTCGAGTCGCGATGCAGTCGCTCCTGCGCGCGGCGCACGATGCTCGGCGCGGACGCGACAGTTTCCAGACAGCCGGTGTTGCCGCAAACGCATTCGAGCCCTTCCGTGTCGATCGTTATATGACCGACTTCGCCAGCGAAACCGGAAGCGCCTGTCCATAGCTTGCCGTCGAGAATGATCGCGCCGCCGATGCCTTTGCCGATCATCATGTAAAAAAGATTGCGGCTGCCGACGCCCGCGCCGGCTTTGTACTCGCCGTAAGCTTCGGCGTTTGCGTCGTTTTCGATCTCGATTCGCAGGCCGGTCGCGCTCATCAGTTCGGAGTGGAGGTTCTCGACGAGCGGCGACGGAAGGTCGCGCGCCGAAATAATGCGATCGGTTTGACGACTGACCAAACCCGGAATAGCGACGCCGATCGCCGCGACCGGTCCGCCCGCGGAACGGAGTTGCGCGGCGAGTTCAGCCAACTGCGCGACGATCGTCTCAGGCGTGATTTGCGTCTCGCGCCGTTCAAGTACGTGGCCGTCGTTATCGACCAGCGCGGCGAGCACGTGGGTGCCCGAAAGATTGATTCCTATGAAGTTCGGCCCTGGAGTCGTCATCGCAATAGTTGGTCTGGGGCGGTAGCAGTCGCGTTGCACGAAGCATAGACGAGGGTCTCTAGGCTGTCAAACAGGTGGTTCTAAGAGTAGAATTGCGGCGAACTGCGTTGAGCTTAGTGCTTTGTCCTTTGTACTTTGTTCGCATGTCGACCGGGCCATTGCCAAACAGAACGGCAAGTTTGCGAACAAAGAACAAAGCACTAAGTACAAAAGCCCAAACTGAGCACAAAAGCAGCGGTTGCCCAATGGACATTCGAACCATCCTTCTACCCACGGATTTTAGTGAATGTGGTAACTATGCCCTCTCGTATGCGGCGTCCCTCGCCCGCACGTTTCGCGCGTCAATCATCTGCATCAACGTCATCGAGCCGATTGTGCCGACGGTCGGCTACTCAGGAATGACGGAGCCATTGCCGATTGCCGACATCGCCGAACAACTCGAAGACTCAGCCGAGCGCGAGCTGCCGAAACTCGCCGAATGCGAGGAATGCACCGGCATTGAGATCGAGGAGCTGGTTGTTCACGGCGAAGCGGCTTCGGAGATCGTGCGCGTCGCGAAAGAGCGTGAAGTTGACCTGATCGTCATTGCATCGCATGGCAGGACCGGTTTGGGACGCATCCTTTTTGGTTCCACTGCCGAATCCGTCGTGCGGCATGCGTCGTGTCCCGTGCTGGTCGTGAAACCTCCCCAAGAGGACGCAACAGAATAGTAGTCAATAAGCAGGCCTCCAGTTTATTCTTGTCAGCCGCCGGCCGATCTGAAGCACGGATGAACGGATGCACCTCGACTTTCTCTACGAACTGATAGGCCAGTATGGACTTTATGCCGTGCTCATCCTCGTGATGATCGAGGGCGACATCACGCTTTTGATCGCCGGAGTGCTGGCGCACAGCGGCTTTTTTGGTGAGTACAGCTTTGCGCGCGTTTTGGTGTGGGGCACTCTGGGCGGTTGCGCCAGCGACAACCTCGCCTACTTCGCCGGACGCGCGTTTTGTGAAGGCGTCAGGGAAGTTCGGTTTTATCGCGCGGCGAAACCTCGACTCGAGCGGCTGACGAACAAGTTCGGTCCGCTTTCCATTTTTCTTTCGAAGTACATTTACGGCTTGCGTTGGGCGTCGTGCGTGTTTTACGGCGTCGGGCGGATGCCGTACCTGCGTTTCCTGCTGCTCTCGTTTGCGAGCTGTTTCCTGTGGGTGTTCGTACTTGCCGGCGCGGGCTACTTTTTCAGCGGCGCCGTCATGGGACTGATCGGCGACTTCCAGCGGCTCGGGAAAGTGTTGCTGGTGATCGTCGTCGTCGGTATCGCTGCGTTTTATCTTACCGAGCGCTTCTGGATCTCGCGAAAATTCGAGGAAGCCGATCCGGAGCGTTTACAGGAGTTCGAACACGCCGCGACTGAAAAACTCCAGGACCTGCGCGACGAGTTGCACGAGCACATGCCTTTCAAACGCGGCGAGCACAAAGAGCGCAAAAGCGACGGCGAATGACGGGATTGGCGATTGCCGATTGCCGATTGCCGATTTGCTGATCGACGAAGCCCCGTTGCTGATTGGCGATTTGCTGATTGACGAAGCCCGGTTGCTGGTTGGCGATTGCTGATTGGCGATTGCAAAGGCTTGTTTGAATTGTTAACTTGCCTCACGTTATTGAGAATCCACATTATGGGGCCGGCCGCAATCGGCAATCGGCAATTGGCAATCGTCAATGATAATTGAGTCTTCAGCACCGCCGCGCGTCGACCTCGCGGGTGGCACGATCGACATTTGGCCTCTTTACCTTTTTCATCCGGGCGCTACGACAGTTAATTTCGCACTCTCACTTTATGCTCGCTGCCGCATCGAGACGCGCGACGATGGTCGCATCGTGCTCGAATCACGCGATCGCAAAGTGTCATTTGAAACGCACCTTTCCGCGCTCGAAGACCTGCTGCTTGAAGAGCGCCTGGAGCTGATCTCGAAGCTCGTCCACTTTTTCAAACCAACCACGGGTTTCCATCTCGTCGCCGACAGCAACGTGCCGGCGGGCGCGGGGCTCGGCGGTTCGTCGGCGCTTGCCATCGCCTGCATCGGCGCGTTGAATCGACTTGTCGGAAACCGTTACGAGGAACGAAAGTTCATTCCGATCGCTGCGAATATCGAGTCGACAGTGATCAAAGTGCCGGCCGGGTTTCAGGACTACTATCCGCCGATGTACGGCTCGGTATCGTGCGTCCACTTTCGTCCCGACGGAATCGAGCGAGAGGCGCTCGACATCAACATCGACGAGCTCGAACGACGCATCGCCATCTGCTACACCGGCGAACCGCGACTCTCCGGAATCAATAACTGGGAGATCTATAAACGTCACATCGACGGCGACGCCGAGCTGTTCGAACTGTTCGACGGCATACGCGACTCAGCGCGCAACATGCGCGAGGCGCTACTTGCCGACGACTGGGACAGAGTCGCGGCAACGATGAAGAACGCGTATCCCGGCCGGAAACGGTTGGCGCCGACGATCACGACTCCGCAAATGGATATGCTGGTCGCGAAGGCGCTGGAGAACGGAGCGGAAGCGGCGAAAGTCTGTGGTGCGGGTGGCGGCGGATGTATCGCGTTTCTCTGCGCGCCGGGCAGACGAGCTGAAGTCGAAGCGGCGCTCGCGAGTGAAGAAGGCGCTGAAGTTTTGGACTGGAAAATCGCGCGCGAAGGGTTAACGGTGACCGAGAGCTACTAACCACAAACGGCACAAAAGACACAAAAGGCACAAAAGGCACAAAAGGCACAAGAGAGATGTGCTCAGGTAATCGGGTTCTTTGTGCTTTGGAAACTTGTTCTTTGTTTTTTACTGGTTCTTTCTTTTGTGCCTTTTGTGGTTAACCGCCTTCGGAGCGTTGCTTGGCGGCTGCGGAAAGGGCCGCCAGTCGAGCGACTTTCTGTTCGAAAGTCTCGCCGGGAACCGGACCGGTATCAACAACTCCACAATAAGTTGAACGTTTCATTAACGTGCGATCCGCGTTGCCGGTCGGTTTGTGTTCGCCGGCACTTGCAGCGGGTGCAGGTGTAGCAGCAGCGGGTGCAGGACTGGCAGGCGCAGACGGTGGCTCAGCCGCAGGTGCTGTTTCGACCGCGGCTGGGGCATGTGCAGGTGCTGCAGCAGCCGGCTCTGGTCCACCACCTTCTTCCGCACGTTGCTTCGCGGCCGCTGAAAGTGCTTTGAGCCGCGCGACCTTCTGTTCGAACGTCTCACCCGCGACTGGACCAGTGTCCGCAACGCCCGCATACGTCGAACGCTTGAACAACTGTCGATTCGGATTCGCGCCGGCCGTCTTGTGTTCGGCAGGCGCAGCGGGTGCGGCAGGCGCTGCCGGTTTTGGCGCTGCGGGCGCGGCGGCTGCAGGCTCAGCGGCTGCCGGCGCGGCGGGTTTCGGTGCAGCGGGTTTGGGTGCAGCCGGCGTCGCCGCAGCCGGCGCAGCGGCTTTCGCGGGCGCGTGACCGTGGCCGCCGGCGGCCTCAGTCTCGATCATCACGTACACGCCGCGTTCGTTCTTCTTGATAACCGGCAGCGTGCCGCCGGCAGCTTGCAGCAACGCGGTCAACTCCGCCTCGACGAAACGAACCTGCTTGTTCGGATCGCGCACGTGACCCAGCGGCGGTCCCATGTAGAGCGTCCCGCACGTCTGGCATTTGAAAAGCACGTCGTCGCCGCGCAGATGAATCTCCGCCGGCTCGCCCGCGGTGCGCAACTGTTTCAGGTGCCCGTTACAGAGCTTTCCCTTTTCGTTCTTCTCGTTGCAAACCGTTTGGGCGTTCGTGATTCGCTTGGGGACGGGTGCCGCTGCGGCTGCGATCGAGTCCGCTTTGCCCGTTGTTGCGTCGGTAGCTGCCATAGTTTTGAACTCGAATCTTAGAAATGACAAATGAAGAATGTCAAATAAATTCTCGTGCGGCACGGATTTCGCGGCAGGGCGCGATTGATGTATGCTCTGCGGCGCTAATCGAACACAATTCTGGAGCACCCAATGGTCGAGCTGATTCCTTCCCAAGACGCCATAATGCAGATACTGAAGCGCACCGGCGCGTTTCGCGAGGGCCATTTCGTATACCCGAACGGCAAGCACTCGCCCCACTATTTTCAAATGCCATTGGCGTTTCGCTACTACGATACCGCGCGCGTGCTCGCGGTCGCGCTCAGCCGGAAGTTCCGGCTCGAAAAGGACATCTCCAGTCAGTTACCCAAAATCTCGATCATCAGTCCGAGCTCGGGCGGCATACCGGTCGCTTTTGGCGTTCGCGATGCGCTCAATGCGGAACAGATTTATTGGGCGGAACAGGAAAAAGGCGAGCGCATGTTTCGCCAGTATGTGAACCAGGGCGAAGTCAATCCCTGCATCATCGTCGACGACATCGTCCGCAGCGGCAACGCGCTCGACGAAACCGTCGAGCTTGTGAAGCAAGTCGGTGCGAAGATTATCGGTTGCGGGACGATCGTCAGGTTCAACACGGCGCCGAGCGAAATCGAGGACGTGCCGATCAAGTCGCTGGTCGATTTCGACGTTCGCTTGTACGAGGAAGATGAGGACTGTGTTGAGTGCAAGGACGGCGTCGCCGCCGAGCACGTCCGGTTTTAATTATTTTTAAATCTCATGACGGTTGGACAGCGCCTTGTCCATCGTCACTTCATCAACGTATTCGAGATCGCTTCCCACCGGCATTCCCATCGCGATCCGAGTCACTCTCAACCCCAGCGGCTTGAGCAGGCGGCTGATGTAGTTCGCCGTCGCTTCACCTTCAGTCGTCGGGTTGGTCGCAAGTATCACTTCCGTCACAGCCACGCCTTCGTTGTTCTCCGGCTTCAATCGCGGCAACAGGTTCGCGAGATGGAGCTCACTTGGCCCAATGTGCCGAATCGGCGACAAGCTGCCGTGCAACACGTGGTAGACACCCTTGAAGCTGCGCGTCTTCTCAACCGCAACAAGACTGTGCGGCTCTTCAACGACGCAGATCACCGAATGGTCCCTCGCCGGCGACGAACAAAACCGGCACGGATCAGTTTCCGTAAGATTGTTGCAAACTGAACAGAGAATGATGCGCTGCTTCACCTCGCGCATCGCCGCAATCAACCGTTCCAGATCATTCTCGGGCGTACGCATCAAGTGAAACGCAAGCCGTTGCGCAGACTTCTGCCCGATACTAGGCAAACGTTTCAGTTCGTCGATGAGTTTAGTTACTGGCTCCGCGTATTCCAGCATTTTCAGCCAAACAATCCGCCCAGCCCCGGCGGCAACATCCCACCGAGCTTGCCTTTCATCGCTTCATCGACTTTCCGGTTGGCTTCGTTGACAGCAGCCACGATCAAATCCTGGAGCATTTCGACGTCGCCGTCTTTCACTGCCTCGGGATCGACTTTCAGCGCGACCATTTCATGATTGCCCTTCATCTGCACCGTCACGACGCCGCCACCCGCTGAAGCTTCGACGCGCAATTCTTCCATCTCTTTCTGCATCTTCTCCTGCATCTGCTGCGCCTGCTTCATCATCTGTTGAATGTTCAAACCGCCTGGGAATTTCATCACTAACACCTCTCCGGAAAAGTTGGCTGCAATCTGCTCGCCATCTTGCCATAAAAAGGCACAAAAGACACAAGACGCCTTTTCGTTATTGACATCGGCACCGAAATTCACCTAATGAAGCTCTAATGAGCACGCTCATCAAGGATCACTCTCTTCAGGCGCGCATCAATCTTTACTACGATCTCCGCCCTGCTTCGAGCTCACCGGCGCCGCTGTTGATCGCCTTGCACGGGTACGGCGCGTTCAAAGAGCAGATCATGCGCGAGGCGCAACTGATGTCGCCCGACACCTTCGCGATCGCTTCGTTGCAGGGATTTCACCAGCACATGAAAGAGCCGCGCGAACCAGGTGGACCGCTGCGTTACGGCTTCGGCTGGATCACCAGTTATCGCAGTGAAGAATCGGTTGCCATTCACCACCAGGCGCTAATCGATCTGATTCAAACGTTGACTGAAGAAGGCGTCGCCGATCCGTCGCGCGTGTTTCTGCTGGGCTTCTCGCAATCGTGTGCGCTCAACTATCGTTTCGCTTTCACGCACCCGGACCGCTTGCGCGGCGTGATCGGCATCTGCGGCGGCCTTCCCAGCGACTGGGAAACGAGCGGCTTGTATCGCGAAGCGCCTTTCGACGTCTTTCACCTCGCCGGAACCCGTGACGAGTTCTATCCGCCGGCGCGCGTCGCCGATTACGAGCAGCAGTTGCGCAAACGCGCGGGTTCCGTGAAGTTCAGGACCTACGACGCCGCACACGAGATCGTCCAGCAAATGCGAACGGACGTGAAACAATGGCTGACCTGACCCCAAACGTCGCCGAGATCGAACGCGAAGTCGAAGCCCGCAGCGCCGTCTTCAAAAAGGAACTCGGACTGTTCGACCTCGTGCTCTCGCAGGTCGTGTTCGTGGTGGGCACGTTCTGGGTAGGTTGGGCGGCGAGGTTAGGCAACGAGCAAAACTTTTTCTGGATCCTCGCCATCGTCACGTTCTACCTGCCGCTTGCCGCCGCCGTGATCTTTCTCAACCGTCTGATGCCGCTCGAGGGCGGTCTTTATCAGTGGGCCAAACTCGCTTTCAACGAATTTATCGCGTTCATGGTCGGGTGGAACCTGTGGGTCTTTGCCATCTCGATTCTGGCGGGCATCGGATTGGTCGTCACTACAAACATCTCCTATTCGATTGGTCCGTCAGCGGCACTGATGAAAGACAGCAAGACGTGGATTCTGGCGATCAGTCTAGTGCTTGTGATCGGAATGGTCGTCGCAGCGATGCGCGGTTTGGGTCTCGGTAAGTGGATTCACAACGTCGGCGCACTGGTGCACCTGGGAACGTTCGCGATGCTGATCCTGTTGCCGTTCTTCGTCTTCTCCGCCGCCAAGGGAGGAGAATACCGGCCCTTTGTTCTTCAGTTTCCGACGTTCTCTGAGTACAACATCAACGTCTGGAGCAAACTCGCGCTGGGCGCGCTGACGGGTTTCGAATACATCGCCATCCTTGCCGGCGAAACCCGTTCGCCGGCACGCAACATCGGACGCTCCGTGGTGATCGCGTCGCCCATCATCGCGCTCATGTTCATACTTGGGACCAGCTCCGTGCTCGCGTTTGTCCCGCGCGATCAGGTCGATGTGATCGGACCAATCCCGCAGACGCTTTCGATCGGCTTTCGGGCGTTGGGCTGGGTCGGCGCAATCGGTTCGATCGCGATTCTCGGCATCACAGTCAGATCGATCGCGCTGATGAGTATTTACTTTGCCGGGAACACACGTCTGCCGATGGTCGCCGGATGGGATCGCTTGTTACCGTCATGGTTCAGCCGGTTGCATTCGAAGTACAAAACGCCAGTCAACTCGATCCTGTTTGTGGGCGCGGTGACGATGGTGCTCGCTGTGCTCAGCAACATGGGTGTGAAAGCGCAGGAAGCGTTTCAGTTGATCGACAATGCGGGCGGCGTTTTTTACGCGCTGACGTACCTGGTTCTGTTTGCCATACCGCTGTTTGGGATGAAGGCGCTTGGCGTCAATTCGCCGTGGTGGCTCAAACTCGCGTGTGCGTCCGGTTTTCTCGTCACGCTCGTCTACATCCGTTTCGCGATCGTTCCGATTACGGAAGTCGAAGATACGCTGTTATTTGCGCTGAAGATCGTTGGCGTCGTCTTACTGGCGAACGCAATCGGCATCACGATTTATGTCCTCGGAAAACGAAAGTAAAGCACTTGCCATCGTTGACTGTTTGCAACTGCTAACGCTGGCCGGACCGGCACGCCCGCGGGTTGGTCCGGAGATGCGCGAGCTTGGAATTATCAACCGCGGCGCGATCCTCATTCGCAATGGGTTGATCGAGGTAGTCGGAACCACAGATCAAATCGAACCGTTGATCAATTCGGATTGCGAAGTCGTCAACGCAACGGGCCGAGTGGTTATGCCTGGGTTTGTCGATGCACACACACATCCCGTCTTCTCCGGTACGCGTGTTGAGGAATTTGAAGAGCGCAGCAAAGGAGCGACGTACGCAGAGATCGCGGCACGTGGCGGCGGGATTCAATCTACAGTCAATGCAACTCGGGCCGTGCATGACGACGTGTTGCTTCAGGAATCGGGGACTTACACGGGTTGGTTTCTCCGCTCAGGCACGACGACCATCGAAGCAAAATCCGGTTACGGATTGTCGCTCGAAGATGAAGTCAAAATCCTCCGCGTCATCAAGCGACTCGGCGACGGAACACCTCTACGTTACATACCCACCTTTCTCGGAGCCCATAGCGTTCCGCCGGAATACAGTTCGCGACGCGATCAATATGTGTCGTTGATTATCGAAGAGATGTTGCCGGCCGTAGCGAATGAGAAGCTGGCGGAGTTTTGCGATGTGTTCTGCGAACAGAAAGTATTCACAATTGACGAGACGCGAGAAATACTTTCAGCCGCGCGACGCCATGGACTGAAGTTGCGGATTCACGCCGATCAGCTTTCCTTATCCGGCGGCGCACAATTAGCTGCGGAACTCGGCACAATCACGGCCGATCATCTCGAACACACTGACGCAGACGGGATCGCCGCGTTGAAGACTGCGGGCGTGCAACCAGTACTCCTTCCGGGATCCGTTTACGCGATCGGATCCTCTCGTTATCCCGCCGCGCGTGAGATGATCGACGCCGGTTTGGCGGTCGTGCTCGCGACCGACTTCAATCCCGGTTCATCGCCGACGCCCTCGATGCCGATGATCCTCTCGCTCGCCGCCACGCACATGAAGATGACGCCGGCGGAAGCAATCACCGCCGCAACGATCAACGCCGCTTACAGTTTGAATCGCGGCGCGCAGCTCGGCTCAATCGAACCGGGTAAGATCGCGGACGTCGTCATTCACGACCGCGGTGATTATCGCGATCTCGCTTACTTCTTCGGGCTCGAACACGCGAGTCGAGTCTACTGCTCAGGCAAACTTGTATTCGAAAGGTGAATTATAAAAAGCGGTTGACGGTCACTGAGTTGTACTTTATGATTTCCGCCAACACTGGAAAGGAGGTGATTCTAAAATTTATGAGTTCTTATCACAGTGAGGTGGCTGCGGCCTGACCTCTGAACCAGCTAACTTGTTAGGATTCTGGTTCGGTCGTCTCACTGCATAGTGCTCCTCCTTTCTGGAAGTTGCACACAGTAGCCATCAGGCCAATCCCAACAGTCTACCGAAAGCCGTCCACGGTCTCAGATCGTGGACGGCTTTTTCAGTGCACTAATTTTTCGGAGACGGGGTAGGTGAAGGCGTAGGAGACGCCGCGGGCGGTTGCTGTTCGGAAGCAGGAACCCGTGACGGATCCGGGGAATCGGGCGACGAGTGCAGGTGGATGGCTTTCCACGCGTTGCCGATGCGTTTGAAGACGAGCGTCATTCGGCCTGTCGCTGTTTCCGCCGTTCCTTTGTAGTTTTGCGACTGCGTCCACTGGCAGGTTACGACCGCGCCGTCGCGTCCCAGCATGTAGACTGCCTTGTCGCGAACCTCGAGTTTCGTGTCCTTGATCTGCGGGTACGAGCTTTCCCGGTTCTTGCGCACCTGTTCCCAGCCCTTTGTGACCGTGCCGTTGTAATTGAAAAGGCTGAGCTGGGGATTGTTCCAGTAGACGCTCATCACTTCGTTGACGTTCGCATGCTCGATGCCGGCGACAAGTTTGTCGAACGCGGCGAGCACCGCCTGCGCGTCAGACGGCGGTGGTGTCGCGGGTTTGGTTTGAGCCTGAGCCGCGAACACAAAAACAAAAACTAAAAGAATTGCTGTTTTCATCAAACTCTCCTTACTGGAAAGGAATACCACTTCTCAACCGCTGCACGGACCGGTCGCGGCCGAGCACTTCGAAGATCTCAAACATCGACGGGCCGACTGCCTGACCAGTCAACATCGTACGCGATCCATTGATCAGCAGCCCCGACTTAACTCCCGTCTCATCAGCAAACGAGCGCAACGCCGCTTCCGCCGTCTGCGCGTTGAACGGTTCGACCGCCTCGAGCTTGTCTGCAAGTCCATTCAGCAGTTCTCGCAGACGCGGCTCTTTGCGCAGGTTTTTGTTGACCGCCGTCTCATCGAAGTCGAAATCGTCGGAGAAATAAGCCCGTCCCTGGTTTGAAAAGTCTTTCAGCGTGAAGAAGCGCTGGCGGATCATGTCGAGCGTCTTCAACAACCACTCGCGATCGCCGTCGTCATACTCCTCGCGCCACAGTTTGTTCGCCCGCAACTCCGCCTTCACCATCGGCAGCAACTCATCGAGCGGCATCGTGCGGATGTACTCCGAGTTCATCCAGAGGGCTTTGTCGTCAGTCCAGCGTCGCGGATCGTTCTCGTGGAAGTTGAAGATCGCGTTTGCGCGTCCGATATCTTCGAGAGCAAACAACTGCACCAGCTCCTCTTTGCTGAGTATCTCTTTGCCTTCCGGCGGCGACCATCCGAGCAGTGCGAGAAAGTTGCGAAATGCGGCGGGAATGAAGCCCCGATCGCGATACGTAGTCAACGAAACTACTTCGCCGTGCTTTCGTTTCGAGAGCTTGCTCTTGTTTGGCGCAAGAATCAGCGGCAGGTGCGCAAACCGCGGCACCGGCGCGCCCAACGCCTCGTAAATCAGAATCTGCTTGTGCGTGTTCGTGAGATGGTCCTGTCCGCGAATCACGTGCGTGATTCCCATCTCGATGTCGTCGATCACGACGGACAAGTTGTAAAGCGGATGGCCGTCCGAACGCAGCAACACGAGATCTTCGATCTCCGAATGGCTGCGTTCCTGCGGTCCGTAGACGATGTCGTCAAACTTCGTCTTGCCCTCGACCGGTACTTTCAAACGCACCGCAAACGGCTCGCCCGCTGCTGCGCGTCGATCCGACTCCTCCTTCGACAGATTGCGATAGGGATTGCTTCGCTCGTCAAAACCTTCGACTTCATTTGCTTTGGCGCGCGCGCGAATGTCTTGTTTTACGTCCTTGTCGTCGCGCTGCTCCTTCGGCGTGAAGTCGCGATAGGCCTTGCCTTCGGCGAGCAGGCGGTCCGCGGCCGCGCGATGTTCCGGACCTTTGTCCGACTGGAACATGAGATCTTCGTCGTAGTCGAGTTCGAGCCACTCGAGCCCTTCGATGATCGAGCGCGTCGATTCATCGGTCGAGCGCTGAAGGTCGGTGTCTTCAATGCGCAGTAAGAACTTGCCGCCTGATTTGCGCGCGTAGAGCCAGTTGAAGAGTGCCGAACGAGCGGCGCCGATGTGCAGGTAGCCGGTTGGTGATGGAGCGAAGCGAACGCGAACAGTCATAACAATAAAAAAGTAGTCAGTAGTCAGGGTTCAGTAACGGGTTTACTGACGGACTGGCTACTAACTACTTACCACAAAAGTCTGGCGGAGATGACAGGATTCGAACCTGTGAAGGGCTTTTGACCCTTAACGGTTTAGCAAACCGCCGCCTTCAGCCACTCGGCCACATCTCCGTGCCGTATTCAGCGAAGACCAATTCTAGTCGGCACCCGCAGATTGTCAACCTCTCATCGTGTTGAAAAACGACTGCGGGCGGACCTTTGAAATCCGCCCGCGTCCAATTCACTGCATCGCTGCTCCCTGACGAACAACTACTGCGGTGAATTGAAGACAATGTCGGCGAAAAGGTTGCTGGTGCTGCCGGTCGTCGGGAAACACCCGGCAGGCGAACAGAACGAAGAACCCCAGATCGTGAACGGCGGCCTGTCCAGTGGACCGTTGGCGAACACGTTGAAGGTCTTGGCTACGACACTGTGGACGTTATAAGTGACCTTGTATCTCGTTCCGGCAGTGATCGACAGCGGCGTCGATAAAGTCGCTTTCTGCCAGCCTGACGACGTGAGATCGGAGAACGACGCCGTGGCCAGCAGGTTACCGCTCGAAGACCAGATTCGTCCGACGTGCCCGCCGGACGGTTCCGCTGCATCCTTCCAGTATCGAATGGCGACGATTTTGCCGCTGACAGAAGAGGAGAACTCTACGCCCTGTTCCCAGGTTGATCCTCCGCCGCTTGCATTTGTTACCGGAGTATCGTTCGGGAACATCGACGCGTTACAGACAATAATGCGAGGACTCAGGCTCAACTGCGTGCTGGTTCCTCCGAACCGCACCGTTATCGTCTTTAACTGCCCATTCTTCAACGAACTAGGAACGTTGAACACGAACGCGTGAAAACCGTTGCCCTTGCCGGCATTCAGTAAATCCTGCCGGAACAGGTTCGCGGCAACTGTCGCTACAAACGCTCCGTTCGCGTAGATGTCCACGTTGATAGCGGTATTAGGTCTGTTCTGGTCCCATGCCCAGCCCCAGATCTGATTGCAGTCGGCGCCGTCAACGAAGCCTTCATAAATAGGCGGGAGCGTCGTGCAGCTCGAAGGCAGATCTGTCGCTGCGTTGTGCGTCGTCCCGTCGTTACCACTGGCCGAGAAGCCCATTCCATGACGAGCGAACACCGTCCAGATCGAGCAGCGGTTGACGCCGCCGGTCAGGTTCTGATCGGCACTCAGAATGCCGTCGCGCGCATTGAGAAATGACGGCCCTACCGGCGTGAACTTCATGCCCTGGACCACGAGGCGGTCCACCGTAGATGTGCCAAGCTGCGCACGCAAGTCCCAAAGCGTCGCAGCCCAGATCTCGCCGTCGTTGTGTGTCTCGAATCCCTGGTTGCCCAGGTCCTGGTAAGAGTCGTGAATCGAAGCGGCTGGAACGCTGTAAACGGCGCGGCGAAAACCACCACTGACACTCGTCGCCCATTCACCGACTGCGCCGTCGCCTCCGTATGTGACCGCGAAATAATCGGCCCAGCCTTCGTTCATCGCACCGGATTGGATCCCGTTCAGGCCGCCGCAATTGCCGATGAGGCGCATAGCGATGCCGTGACCGTACTCGTGAATAGCCACGTCGCTATCGACCGAGCTGTCGCCTCCACTGAAGAAACCCATTTGGATAGACGGTCTTACGCCATCCGGCGCACAGTTGAAGAACGCGTTACCGGTAACACTTTGAGCGAGGGCTATTACCGGATCGTTTCCCTCCATGTTGCGCGCTCCCGTGGTAAAGCCCAGGGTGGCCGAATAGTCGTGTATCACGTTCATGAAATAGAACAGGTTCGTCACTACAGCCGCCGGGTAGAGTCGAGGATCGTCGGCCGGAGAGAACGGAAAACCGAAATCCTGGTTAGGCGCATACGCACGACCGTTCACTAAAAAATTTCCAGTCGTGATATCGCACGCGCCATCGCCGTTCGCGTCTACGCAGGCGTCTACGTTAGGACCGTTCGTTACCACTGAAGTGCCTAACCATGAACCGGGGAAAGACACCAGTTGGCGGCCTCCCTTGCCGGGCGATTTGGGATAAACGGTGCCCTGCGCGTCAACGATCAGGTTATTGCGTAGCAGCAACTCGCCGGTGTGAGCATCGACCAGCAGCTCGTAGTACTCCTCTGGTCCAACATGGGCGTAAACGTGCCACGCCAGCCGCGCCGCGTCGGCGACGCGAACCACGTTCAACTCCGACAGCACTTCCCGCTGACTCGCATCCAGCGGGTTCACAAACTTCGAAAACTCGGTCGAAGACGTTCGCTTGTGCGTCTCGACAAATGAATCTCCGACAGTTTTGCCGGCGTGTTCGAAGGCCCTCGCGATGCCGCGAGCTTCATTGAGCGTAGGCCGAAGTCTGACCGGCTGCTTGTCCACGAGAAAGCCTTCGCGAACAGAAAGCACTTCGCCGTTTTTGTTTACGACCACCTGCACGTGGCCCTGGTAGACTTTGATTCCACCCACAGTCTGTGTGTATTCGAGAAATGCCGTTCCATCGTCGTCGTCTTCGTTCGTCAGCTTGAGACTGGATGAGTCGGTAGCTTTCACGGCGAAGAGATCCGCGTGGCCGCTCAGGAACTTCCGCGCGATGTTGTCCGGTGTGTCCGAGGCGGGTTCGGACAACGTGCCGCCCTCGACGAAGACGTTTTTCATCGCGCCGAACTCGTTCGCGACGGCGTGAAGGTTTTGCGCGAGATCAGGTCCGGCAGTCCGGAGAAGTTCGTCGACGGCGTCGAGTCGCGCATTGGCGCGCGGGTTCTGTCTGGCTCTCGCCCTGTCGGGGAAGGAAGTCAGGCTGAAGTCTTCGAATTCCTTTTTATCGCCGAGGCGAACGTCGAAGTTTGGGAGTCCGGATTGTTGTGGTCTTTGCGGGTTCGGCTGCGGTTGAAAAGCAGCGTGCGTCGTGTCGGAACGGTCGGCCGCAATGATCGCCGCGAAGAGAACGCCGATTACGAGCACGAAAGAGAAGTAACGAAACGAACGAAACTGTGTGAGACGATTCGTGTGTCGCATAGAGGTACACCTTTCGTAACAACTGAAGTTTGAGAGTGAGGAATCAGATGTCAGGTTCTGTTCCGGTAAGCTTGTGAAGGAGGGCGAGCCTGGGGGTGAGACGCCCTCGCAGTTGAAGTCGGGGAGCAACGGTTGTGCCAGCACTGCGGGAAACGGAATTGCGGCAAAACGGCAGCGGAGAGTGTCGTCTATAGAAGACTATTGCGGCGATCCGCCTTAGCACTTCCGGCGACACTTCCACAGTTTTCCATTGACAGGCCCACTTCAGCAGAGTACTTTATACCGCCAAGCACGCGAGTCGCGTTGAAGCGGAATCGGTGCTTGCGTAGCAAAAAGCGGTGATTGGAGTACAATGCGGCCACAATGAGTCTTCTCGAGAGTATTAACTCGCCTGCCGACCTGCGCGCTCTTCCAGTTGATCAACTTCGAGCCGTTGCCGACGAAATTCGGAACTACATCCTCGAGACGATGTCTCGCGTCGGCGGGCACACAGGCGCGTCGCTCGGCGCCGTCGAATTGGCTGTCGCGCTGCACTACGCGTTCGACACGCCGCACGATCGGCTCGTCTGGGACGTGGGCCACCAGGCCTACGCGCACAAGATCCTGACCGGACGCCGCGAGCTGTTGCCGACGATCAAACAGTACGGCGGCATCAGCGGGTTTCTCCGGCGTGACGAGTCGGAATACGACACTTTCGGCGCGGGCCATGCTTCGACCTCGCTTTCGGCCGCGCTCGGTATGGCCATCGCGCGCGATCGAAAAGGTGAAGACCATCATGTCGTCGCGTTGATCGGCGACGCGTCGCTAGCCGGCGGCATGGCGATGGAGGCGATCAACCAGGCGGGCCATTTGAAGAGCCGTTTGATCGTCGTGCTCAACGACAATGAGATGTCGATCGCGCCGGCAGTCGGCGCTTTGACGGGTTATTTGAATCGCATTCGCGGCGCGCATGGTTATCACCGTTTCAAAGACGAGGTCGAGGAGAAACTGCTGGCGATTCCGTCGGTCGGCGAGCGTCTGCATCACGCGGCGAAGACGATGAAGGACGTGATCGCGGCGGCAGTGCTGCCCGGCGCGCTCGTGAGCGAGCTTGGTTTCAAGTACATCGGTTACGTCGACGGTCACAACCCGCGCGCGCTGGTCGCCGCGCTACGCGAAGCGAAGCACATCAAAGACGGGCCGGTCATCGTTCACGCGTTGACGACGAAGGGAAAAGGATTTCCGCAAACCGAACCTGATTACTATCGCTGGCACGCGACCGGGCCTTTTGATCTAAAGACTGGCGCGCCCGTAAAAAGCAGTGCTAAAGCGCCAACCTACACGCAGGTGTTCGGCGATACGCTGGCCCACTTGATGGAGAAGGATCCGAAAGTCGTCGCGTTGACGGCGGCGATGCCGGACGGAACCGGCGTTTGTACTCCGCTAGAAAGATTTCCCGAGAGATCGTTTGACGTCGGCATCGCCGAACAACATTGCGTGACGTTCGCCGCGGGCATGTCATGCGAAGGACTGAAACCTGTTTGCGCGATCTACTCGACCTTCCTGCAACGAGGTTTCGATCAACTCGTCCATGACGTCTGCATCCAGGATCTCAACGTGAAGTTCTGTCTCGATCGCGGCGGCATCGCCGGCGGCGACGGGCAGACGCACCACGGACTGCTCGACATCGCGTATCTCCGGCCGGTGCCAAACATCGTCCTGATGGCGCCAAAAGACGAAGGCGAGATGCGCGACATGCTCTTCACAATGCTGGAGCACAATGGACCAGCAGCGATGCGCTATCCGCGCGGCAACGGTCTCGGCGTCGATATCACGCGCGAGCCTGAGCTGCTGGAAATCGGAAAAGGCGAGATTCTTAGAGACGGCGGCGAAGTCGCGATCGTGGCGTACGGTTCGATGGTCCATCCGTCACTTGCCGCGGCGGAACAGTTGTCGAAGGAACGGATCGAGACGACGGTGGTCAACGCCCGGTTCGTGAAGCCGCTGGATGCTCCGTTGCTGCTCGCCCTCGCGCGCACGAAGCGACTGATCGTCACTGTCGAGGAAGCGTATCTCGCCGGCGGGTTTGGCTCGGCTGTTCTTGAGTTGCTTGAAGAGAATGGGCTTCAGGATAAAGTCCGCGTGGTGCGGATGGGTATTCCGGATCGACTCATTACGCACGGCGACGCGAAGCTGTTGTTGGCCAAGTACGGGCTTGATGCGGACGGCATTTACAACCGCATCAAAGAGAGTATTGACGTGCTCGACGATCGGCGAGCGAAGTCGCGGCGCGGCGTTTCGTAACACAACGCGTCATTTCCGTGCACCATTTCGGTAGTTTTCGTCTCTCCTCAGACGGCGATTTCCGCCGTTTTTCCCCAAAAACTCGTGCTATCCCCGTGGCCTCGTGATTGCAACCCGTTTTTTGAACAAGAATGAAGGAAGACACTATCCAGAATCAGGTGGCTTCATCGCCTCATTTTAGTGACCGGCGCGTCGTGCAAGCGGCGCAGCCTGTCGTGCCGCTGGACGAGATTCGTGCGAGCGTCAGAAATCGCAGGATTCGGTTTCTGAGCGCCGCTTTTGTGATCGCGATGATGCTCGGCGCGGCGTCTGCGCTCGTGGCGGTTCGTATCAAGCAAATGCCTGAAACGACTGCTCCCGCGAATGACACTGAACCCGCTGAAACTGCTACCACTGCTGAGATACCGCTTGAGTCAACCGCTGAAGCCGCGCCTGCGATCGAAGAAGCGCCGCCCGTGAAACACCCGGCGCCAGTGAAAAAACAAACGCCGGCCGTCGCCGAGCGCCCGCGCATCGTCACGCCACGACCGGGCGAAGTCGCACCCTCAGAAGAAGAACAACTCCGCCAGATTCGCGAAGCCGTGCTCTACGATCAATGGCAAGAGCGTCGAATGCGTCGCGCCGCACGACGCGAACGCCGCAATCGCTACGGCGATCGCGACCTATCGCACGTCGACGAGATCTTCGAAGGGACACGCCGGCCTGACCGCCCTCCATATTAAATCGATCATCAGTGGTAAATGTTGTTGACGGATCACTGATCGAATGGCATCATCTCGCGAAGCCTGTTTGATCCTCACGGTTAAACCCGACGCTATTAAATAACGGTTCATATTTCGCGCGATGCGGCGCGAGGAAATATGGTGATTTGTCATGAAGAAACAGATGTTTCGCGAGCGGGAGTGTATTCATCGGGACGAGGGCGTGGATGGCGAATTTTATAACGGCGTTTTTTATCTCCAGGCTTTGCAACGACTCAGGGTCGATCAGGCGGTTCAGGTCGCGGGACGAGTGAGCTCGTTCTTCTGGTCTGATGCTCCACACATCATCGTTTGGCTGTGCGACGCGTGCGCCGGTGAGCTGAGACTCAACGAGATGCCGCGCGCAGTCACTTCAGCAGCTCGCCGGGCATAAATTCCGCGTTATGGTGTAATGTCCATGACGTGAAACGCGAGCGAATAGACAAACTCCTGGTTGAGCGAGGCCTCGCCGAGACGCGGACTAAAGCGCAGGCCCTCGTGATGGCTGGAGTTGTGCTCGTCAACGAGCAGCGCGTCGAAAAACCCTCCGATCAGTTTGTGACAGATTCACCGATCCGCGTGAAGCACGCGGACGATCCGGCGTCGCGCTACGTCGGACGCGGCGGGATAAAACTCGAAGCCGCGTTGCGCGAGTTTGAGTTGGACGTGAATGGCGCCGTGTGTCTCGACGTCGGAGCGTCCACCGGCGGCTTCACCGACTGCCTGCTGCAAAACGGCGCGCGAAAAGTCTTCGCGATCGACGTCGGCCACAACCAACTCGACTGGCGCTTGCGCAACGATCCGCGCGTCGAAAGTCGCGAAGGCGTAAACGCACGTTACCTCCAACCCGACGACTTCCCCACTAAATTCGATCTCGCAGTCATGGACGTCTCGTTCATCTCGGCAACGATGGTGTTGCCGGCGATTGTGCCGCTGATAAAAGAAGGCGGCGCGATTGTCGCGTTGATCAAGCCGCAATTCGAGGTGGGACGCGGCGAGGTCGGTGGCGGCGGCATCGTCCGCGATCGTGCGAAGCGGGCGCAGGCGGTTGAAAAGGTGAACCAGTGCGCCGCGGAACTGCGGCTGCACGTGGCAGGCGTGATCGAGTCGCCGATTCAGGGCGCGGAAGGCAACGTTGAATTTCTCGCGCTGTACAAGCGCAGTTTGGGTTGAAACATAAACCTCTGGCCCGTATTATCCCGGCCCAGACACTCAACCATGTCGTCGATAAAGCGAATCGGACTAGTCGTTAAGCCGCACCAGCCGGATGTGGTGAAAACCACGTGTGAACTGGTCAAGTGGCTCGACGAGCGCGGTATCGAGCTGGTGGGCGGGCCGGAGATTAATCGCGACGAGATCGAACGCAAGACCGGTTGCTCGGTTACAGAAGTTCAGCACGATGAGATCGCAGCCGGCGTGGACTTGATGCTGGTCCTGGGCGGCGATGGAACGATGATCGCCACGGCGCGTATGGTCGGGGATCGCGAAGTGCCGGTCCTCGGCGTCAACTACGGCGGGCTTGGTTACCTCGCCGAGTTTCGCATCGAAGAGCTTTACCAGGCGCTCGAGTCGATTCTTTCCGACAATTTCCGCCTCGACAAGCGCGTCATGCTCGGCGTCGAGCTGAAACGCGGCGACGAGTTGATCACCCGCAACCGCGTACTCAACGACGTGGTAATCAACAAGTCCGCGATCGCGCGCATCATCGAGATCGAAGCCTACCTCGACACGCGCCCGATAAATTCGTTCCGTGCCGATGGACTCATCGTCTCCACGCCAACCGGTTCGACAGCTTACAACCTCTCCGCCGGCGGCCCGGTCGTCTTCCCGTCGATGAATGCGGCTGTGATAACTCCGATATGTCCATTCACGCTTTCCAATCGCCCGATCGTCGTTCCGGACACCGCGACGATCGAACTGGTTTTAAAAACGGCCAACGAAGAAGTCGCGTTGACGCTCGACGGGCAGGTCGTATTCCCATTGCAGGTCGAGGACCGCGTGGTGATTCGCAAGAGCAAAGTGATGTTCAACCTGGTGCAGCCGAGCAATCGAAACTACTTCGACGTGCTGCGTGACAAGTTGCGCTGGGGCCGCTAACCACAAAAAGGCACAAATAAAACATGCCCGAACAAACAGACAATGGCCGCAACCCGGATCGACTTCACCGCGACGAATTTGAACGCGAAGTCGGTACCGATCTCGACGAAGAGACGCCTGACAAGCCGAAGGGCATGGCGCTTCACACGAAGATCCTGCTTGGACTTCTCGTCGGCGTCCTCGCGGGCATCGGCGCGAACAAGCAGTGGGGCGGCGACAACGCCAGAGTCGTCTGGGTAGTCGACAACATCACGCAGCCGGTGGGCCAACTGTTTCTGCGTCTGCTGCTGATGATCGTCGTGCCGCTGGTGTTTGCGTCGCTGGTCGTCGGCGTCGCTGGCATCGGCGATGTTCGAAAACTCGGGCGCGTCGGGATCAAGTCATTTGCCTATTGTTTGGTGATCTCGGCGATCTCGGTCGCCATCGGTCTCACGCTCGCCAACACGATCAGGCCGGGCACCAGGATCGATCCGGCGACGTCCGCGGCGCTACAGCAACGCTTCGCCGGCGACGCGAGTTCCAGAGTTGCAGACGCGCAGAAAGCAGCCGGTGCGACTTCGACGCCGTTGATGTCGGTCGTTGAAACGATCGTTCCGCGAAATCCCTTCTTCGCCGTCGGCGGCAAAGAAGACGCGAACATGCTGCACCTGATGTTCTTCGCGCTGATGATCGGCGTCGCGATCACGCTGCTTCCTGTGACTGTGACCGCGCCGCTGCTGCGCGTGCTCGAAGGCGTTTACGAAGTCACGGCGAAGATCATCGAGATGATCATGAAGTTCGCGCCGTTTGCCGTCGCGTGCCTGCTGTTCAATAACACGGCACGGTTCGGGCTCGATCTGCTGCAAGCGCTCGGGTGGTTCATGGCGACTGTTCTGATCGGCCTCGCGCTGCACATGTTCGGCGTCTACTCGTTGTCGGTTTACTTCCTGTCGCGCATCTCGCCGCTCGAGTTTTTCCGTCGCATCAAGACCGTGATCCTGACCGCTTTCTCCACGTCGTCATCAAACGCGACGCTGCCGACGGCGTTGCGTGTGTCCGAACAGAACCTCGGCGTGCCGCAGGAGATCAACAGCTTCGTGTTGACTGTCGGCGCAACTGCGAACCAAAACGGCACCGCCTTGTACGAAGGCGTGACGGTGCTCTTCCTGGCCCAGCTCGCCGGCGTCGATCTGACGTTGGGCCAGCAGTTGATGGTGGTCTATCTCGCGATCCTGGGCGGCATTGGGACGGCCGGCATTCCGTCGGGCTCGATTCCCTTCATCATTGGCGTGCTGGTAACGATCGGAGTCAATCCCGCGCTGATCGCGATCATTTTGGGCGTCGATCGCATACTCGACATGTGCCGCACGACATTGAACGTCACCGGCGATCTGACGGCAGCGACGTACGTCGCCCGCTCGGAAGGCTACGAATTATTGAGACCACACGAACCCGCGATCGTGCATGCCGGCGTACCGATGACAAACCGCGCCGCGGATTAACTGTTTAGTAACAGCCACGTTAAAATCTCCGCATACGCGCAGAGTTAAACTTTCTGAATTTTGCGCCCGCGCGCGGAATCGAGGCACAGGACCATGGTTTTTCCGCTCTACGACGACAACACCGACAGAACCCTGATTCCCTGGGTCAACTACGTCATCATCGCCCTGAACATTTTCGTGTTCATCGTGCTCCAGCGACTGGGAAGCGACACCTGGTTTACTTACGCGTTCTCGACGGTCCCGGCGGAGATCATGTCCGGACACGACGTCGTGACGCAGGCGCAGGTGATCGAGTATGCGGGCCAACGGGTGCGCATCCCCGGACTCGAAGAAACGCCGGGTTCGGTTTATCTGACTTTGTTTACCTCGATGTTCATGCACGGCGGCATCGCCCACATCGCCGGCAACATGCTCTTTCTCTGGATCTTCGGCGACAACATCGAGGACCGTCTGGGCCACGTTCGTTACGTCATCTTCTACCTGCTCTGCGGCGTCATCGCGTCGTTGGCCCACGTGTTCACGACGGCGGCTTTTGCCGGCGAACAAGCGGACATGCTCGTCCCGAGTCTGGGCGCGTCGGGAGCGATTTCGGGTGTGTTGGGCGGCTACATCCTGCTTCATCCATCGCGGCGCGTGACCGTCATTCTTTTCCGTTTCCTCACGGACGTGCCTGCGTACGTCGCGATCGGCATCTGGTTCCTGTTCCAGCTGATTAGCGGGCTTGGCCTGTTCGGCGGCGGCTCGCAGCAAGGCGGCGTTGCTTACGCTGCCCACGTCGGCGGGTTTCTTGCGGGTTTGGTGTTGATTAAGTTTTTTGATAGAGGTAGAGCAGCACGAACTTAAGAAATGAAGCCGACGAATCAGCAGTGTCTCGAGATTCAGTCCACTCCGCGCGCCGAGATGAACCTCTTTCCGCTCGATACGTTCGCGTACGAGTTTCCCGGCCGCGAAATCAAGATCAACTTCGAGATGCCGGAGTTTACGGCCATCTGTCCGTTCTCGGATTTCCCCGACTTCGCGACGATCCGGCTGGAGTACGTTCCCAACGAGCGCTGCATCGAGTTGAAGAGTTTGAAGCTCTATATAAACTCGTTCCGCAACGTGAAGATCTTTCACGAGCACGTCATCAACATCATTCTCGAAGACTTCGTCGCCGCCTGTGATCCGCTGAGCGTGGAGATCGAAGGCGATTTCCACGTGCGCGGAAACATCAAGACAGTGGTGAGGGCCCGCTATCAAAAGTCTTGAGGTCGATCGTGACAGTCCCGGACTCTGGGGACGTTACCGGAAACTGCCCGCTAACGTTGTTGCTATCGGTCTCGTCAGTCTCCTCAACGACGCTTCCAGCGAAATAATCTATCCACTGCTTCCGATCTTCCTCGCGTCGAGTCTTGGCGCTTCAGCAGGCGTGATCGGCATCATCGAAGGACTCGCGGAGTCGATCTCGAGTTTGCTGAAACTGTTTGCCGGTCACCTCAGCGATCGGCTCGGCAAACGGAAGTTTCTGGTTGTCGGTGGATATGCGCTGGCGTCAGTGACGCGGCCGCTGCTCGCGTTTGCGACCAGTTGGGTGCAAGTGCTGGCGATCCGCCTTACGGATCGCGTCGGAAAAGGCGTCCGCACGGCGCCGCGCGACGCGATGATTGCCGACTCCGTACAGATCGAACAGCGAGGTCTTGCGTTCGGATTTCACCGCGCGATGGATCATGCCGGCGCGGTTATCGGCCCGCTCGCCGGTTATCTGCTGGTGATAGCCTTTGCCGGAAACTTCACTCGGATCTTTCTGTTTGCGTCGATTCCCGCTTTTATCGCGGTGCTGGTGGCGATGTTTGTCATGCGCGAGTCGCCAACGGTCCGGCACGACGCGGGCGAGATGCCGAAACTGTCGCTGCGCGGGTTCGACAGCAACTTCAAACGTTTTCTCGTGATTCTCGCTCTCTTCACGCTTTCCAATTCGTCGGACAGTTTTCTGATACTGCGCGCGAGGGAGTCGGGCGTGTCGATCGGGATCATTCCGTTGCTGTGGGCCGCGCATCACGGAATGAAAGTGCTCAGCTCGTTGTTGGGTGGCGACCTGTCGGACCGGCTCGGACGCAAACGTCTGATCGTCTCCGGTTGGGTGCTCTACGCAGCCGTGTACGCCGGTTTCGGATTTGTGAGTAATGCGTGGTCTGTGTGGGCACTGTTTTTGATCTACGGAATCTACTTCGGGCTCGCGGAAGGTGCGGAGAAAGCACTCGTCGCGGATCTCGTACGGCCCGAGCAACGAGGAACGGCTTACGGGCTATATAATCTCGCCTTCGGTATCACGGTGTTTCCTGCGTCGCTGTTGATGGGTATGATTTGGGACTGGAAAGGCGCTACGACGGCTTTCCTCGTCAGCGCCGTCATGGGAGCGAGCGCGGCGATACTGTTATTGATCTTTGTTCGTAGCCATGAAAGTAAAATGTTACCTGGCAACTGAAAGGGTGTATTGAATGAGACAAAGAGTTCTGACTCCTCATCCCGGTTTGTCGACCGGCATCGGTTACTACCTGAGCGGAATGGAGGAAGTTCGCAGCCAGCTCGTGGCCGCGGTCAAAACAATTCCTGACGATTTGATCGGCAAGCCGGCGTTTCTCGGCGCGCATTCGATCGGCGCGCTCGTGCTGCACATCGGCGAAGCTGAGTGGTTTTGGATGCAGATGGTCGTCAGCGGCCACCAACTCACCGAAGAAGACGAGAAAGCGCCGTACTGGGACATACTCGACGACGTCGAAAGCGTCGCGCGACATGGATACACGACCGAGTTTTGCCTGCAGGAAGCGGCGAAGATTCGCAACCAAACACGCGACCTGCTCTTCTCATACAACGACAAGGATCTCGATCGCATCATCGTTTTCGAGCGAAAGGACAAGCCGACCGAACACAACTTGCGCTGGATCCTTCATCACCTCATCGATCACGAAGCCCAACACAAAGGGCAGATTTTGATGTTGAAGCGACTCATGGCAATCTAGTCCTCTCAATGACGAATTACCAGGTAATCAAGACTCCGGAAGAAATCCGCAGAGCAATTGAAGCACTCTCCTCACAGCCCGTCGTCGGACTGGACACGGAAACGACTGATCTCGATCCGTTCACGTCGCGACTGCGTCTGATTCAACTCGCCACGCCTGACCGCGTGTTTATTGTCGACTTCGATTCGTTCTCGAACGGCGATATTGGAAAAGCCGCGCACAGTGACGCGCTCGCTCCGTTGCGCCGTCTGCTCGAAGCGGCGCGCCCGATCAAGATCGCGCACAACGCGAAGTTTGACGCGAAGTTTCTCAAGCACAACCTCGGCGTCGATCTCGGCGGACTGTTCGACACGCTGCTCGCGAGTCAACTCGTCGGCGCCGGCGACATCGAGGAGCGTCACGGATTGGAGACGGTCGCCAGCCGTTATCTCAACGAAGCGGTCGACAAGAGCGAACGCTTGAGTAACTGGAACTTCGAACTGTCCGAAGCGCAACTCGAGTACGCTGCGCGAGACGCCGCGATCCTGTTGCCGCTGCGCGAGAAGCTGATCGAACGATTGAAGTCGGAGTCGCTGGTGAAGTGCGCGCAACTCGAGTTTGAGTGCGTCAACACCGTGGTCGACATCGAGCTCGCCGGGTTTTTCATGCACAAGGATCGCTGGCTCGAACAACTCGGCATCGTCGAGAAACGGCGCATCGAGCTGGCTGAACAGTTGCAGCAGGTGTTGGCGGAGGAGTCGTCGCAAGGCTCACTGTTTGGCGGGCCGCAGCGTAACGACATCAACCTCGATTCGCATCAGCAGTTGACGCAGGCGCTCAACCGCCTCGGCATTCCGGTCCCCGATTCGACGCGCAACTGGAAGATGCAACCGCTCGCTGCGGAGTATCCGATTATCGGAACGCTGCTCGAGTACCGCACCGTGCAGAAGGCGTTGACGAGTTACGGCGAAAACATGATCGAGATGATCAATCCCGTAACCCATCGCCTGCACGCCGACTTCCGCCAGATCGGTGCGCCGACCGGCAGGTTCGCCTGCACGAACCCGAACATCCAGCAGGTGCCGCACGCGGTCGAGTATCGGCGTTGCTTCAGCGGCCATCCCGAAGGCCGGAAGCTGATCATTGCCGACTATTCGCAGATCGAGTTGCGCATACTGGCGGAGTTTTCCGGGGATCGCGGGTTTATCGACGCGTTCAACTCCGGCGCGGATCTGCATCGCGTCACGGCGTCGCAGGTTTTCAACGCGGCGGTCGATCAGGTGACGAAGGAGCAGCGCGATTTCGCGAAACGATTAAACTTCGGCGTCGTCTACGGCATCGGCGCGCAGCGTTTCGCGTTGATGACCGGGTTGAGTGTTGCCGACGCGGAGAACGTTCTGCGCCGCTACTTCGCGACGTATCGACAGCTCGACAGCTACCTGCGCGACGCCGCGAATCGAGCGGTGAGTGATCGCCAGGCGCGCACGGCGTCCGGACGTCTCGTGCGTTTCCGTTACGACGAAAACGATCGTCAGCAGATCTCGATGACGCAGCGCAACGGCAAGAACACGCCGATTCAGGGCACGAGCGCCGACATCCTCAAGCGCGCGCTGCGATTGATGAAAGACGAGCTGGGCGGCACGACCGGAAAGATCGTCAACATCATTCACGACGAGATCGTCGTCGAAGCGGAGGCCGGTGAAGCGCAGGACATCGCGGCGAAAGTCGAACGCGTGATGTGCGCGGCTGGTGAAGAGTATTTGAAGACGGTGCCGGTGAAGGTCGAAACTGAGATCGCCGACGAATGGGTCAAGTAGTAGCCACAAAAAGGCACAAAAGAATGGCGTAGTTTTCGACAACAACTCATCACATCCTTTTTGTGTCTTTTTGTGCTTTTTGTGGCTAACCTTTTCTGCGGCGCCAGACGAAGTAGATCGGGATTCCGGTGAACACCAGCAAGTAACCAATGCCGGAAGTCGACGGCGCAAGGATCGCAAGGTCGATGACGAACAAGACCGCTAGCACGATGTAGATCAGCGGCACGATCGGATAGCCGAACGTTCGATACGGTCGCTCGAGCTCCGGCGCCTTGCGTCGCATCACGATCACCGCCCCAACCATCAACGCGTAAAAGATCAGGTCCGCGGAGACGATGTATTCGAGCAGTTGCGTGTAGACGTTGCCGAACGTGTACGCGCCGGTCTGCGGATTCACAGTCACCGTCCGCGGCAGCACCAGCAGCGACGCCCAAATCCCCTGGGCGACCAGGGCCACCGCCGGCACGTGATGCGTGTTGACGCTGTCGACTCGTTTGAAGAACAGCCCGTCTCGCGCCATCGCGTAGTAAACGCGCGCGCCGGCGAGTATCAGCCCATTGTTGCATCCGAACGTCGAGATCATGATCGCGAGGGCCATCAGGATCGTCCCGCTCGGTCCAAGCACCGCCTGCATCACCGCTGTTGCGACCCGATTCTGCGGCGCGTTTTGAATGCCCGCCAGCGGCAGCGTCACGACGTACGCGAGGTTCGCGAACAGATAGAACGTCACGACCAGCCCGCAACCGATCAACAACGCGCGCGGCAGGTTTTTTCCGGGATCTCGGACTTCACCCGCCGTGAACGTCACGTTGTTCCAGGCTGACTGCGCAAACAGTGGCCCAACCATCGCTCGCCCAAGCATCATCACCAGCGCCAGCACGAGCAGTCCGTGCGTCGACGGTTCGAACCAGACCTGCGCCGCCGTCGGACGCCAGCCGTTTTCCCACGACGCCCACCATGACGATGTGTACGCCGCGCTCAAACTGTTCCAACCCAGCAGCAACCCGACGAGGATCAGCCCGAGCAGTGCGGCGGTCTTCGTGAACGTGAACGTGTTTTGAATGACTTTCCCGGTTTGCAGCCCACGGGTGTTGACGAACGTCAGGAACAGGATCATGAGGATCGCGGTGAGTTGTTGCGTTGATAGACTCAGCCCGTAGCCGTTGAACGACAGTCCGCCGATCGTGAATGGCTTGATGACGACGAACTGCGGAATCAGGAACCGCTCGGCGGAGATCGCATGGACAAGAACGCCGCTGAAGTTTGCGAAGGCGACGGCAACGGCGGCGATCGTCCCCGTTTGAATGATCAGAAACAGTCCCCAGCCGAAGAGAAACCCGGTCGCCGGCCCGTAAGCCTCGCGCAAAAACACGTACTGACCACCCGCGCGCGGCCACATCGCGGCGAGTTCCGCGCAACAAAGCGCGCCCGTGATCGTCAGCACGCCTGCCAGCGCCCAAGCCATCAGCAACCAGCCCGGCGAGCCGACCAGCCGCGACGATTCCGCGGAAGTTATGAAGATGCCGGACCCGATCATGGATCCGACGACGATGGTTGTGGCGTCGAGCAGGCTAAGGCCGCGAATGAGCCTTACGGAAACGTTGGGCACCACACCCATATATATGATTTGCTTGACACTTGTCGATAGCGTCACCTAGTCTTTCGCCACCATTATGAAGAACGAGTTGATGAACTTAATTACGAACAAGCAGGCCCACGTCGGGGTGATCGGGCTCGGTTACGTCGGCCTCCCGTTGCTGGCCGAATTTGCGTCAAAAGGGTTCCAGGCCACCGGTTTCGAAGTCGACGAAAACAAGGCGAAACAGATCAACGCCGGTCACTCCTACATCGGCGACGTGCCGGCGACGAAACTCCACGATCTCGTGAAATCCGGGCGATTGACCGCGACGACTGACTTCAATCACCTGCGCGAGTGCGATGCCATCATCATCTGCGTCCCGACGCCGCTGCGAAAGACAAAAGAACCGGACGTTTCGTACATCCTGGCCGCCAGCGAACAGATTCAAAAGCGCTTGCGGCGCGGCCAGTTGATCATCCTCGAGTCGACAACTTATCCCGGGACGACGGACGAGGTGCTGTTGCCGATGTTTGAAGAGACCGAGCTGAAACTCGACGTCGATTTCCTGCTGGCGTTCTCGCCCGAGCGCGTCGATCCCGGCAATCCGCAGTTTCTGACGCACAACATTCCGAAGGTAGTCGGCGGCGTCACTGAAGACTCGACGCTGGTCGCGGCGCATCTCTATTCGCAGGTCGTCAATGACGTTCACTCCGTCACCTCCGCTCGCGTCGCGGAGACGGCGAAGCTGCTCGAAAACACGTTCCGTGCGGTGAACATCGGCATGGCAAACGAAATGGCGCGCCTTTGTTACGCGCTGAATATTGACACCTGGGAAGTGATTCGCGCGGCGGCGACGAAGCCCTTTGGGTTCATGGCGTTCTATCCCGGACCGGGGATCGGCGGACACTGCATTCCGCTCGATCCGCATTACCTGTCGTGGAAAGCGCGGCAGCATGGTTTCGACTCGCGCTTCATCAGTCTCGCCGAAGAAGTCAATTCACGCATGCCTGAGCACGTGGTCCAGTTGGTTTCGGACGGGCTGAACGACGAACGCAAACCGTTGAACGGATCGAACGTTCTGCTGCTCGGCGTCGCTTACAAGCGAGACGTCGACGACGTGCGCGAGAGCCCGGCGCTGTCGATCATCGATCGGCTGCGTGCGAAAGGCGCGCAGGTGCGCTATCACGATCCGTTCGTGAAAGAGATTCGTTTCGACGATGCGCACACGGAAGGCGGCGGCGAGCCGTTGTCGTCGGTGCCGCTCACGGATGAAGAGTTGCGCAATGCCGACTGCCTCATCATCGTCACGGATCACAGCGAGATCGACTACAAACGAGTCTGTGCGCTCGCGCCGCTGGTGGTCGACACGCGCAACGCCTTGAACGGCGAGCTTCGGCGCGACAGCAAGGCGCGGATCATACGTTTATAGCGGCCTTGGGCCTTTGGTTTTGGGTCTTCGGTCTTTGGACTTGCGTCCTCGGTCTTAGGCTTGGAACCAAACCAAAGACCTAAGGCCAAAGACTGAAGACCTAATGCTCAAAGTAATAAACGTCGTCGGCGCGCGGCCCAACTTCATGAAAGTGGCGCCCATCGTGGCTGCGATGAAGAAACGGCCCGAAGTGTTTCACCCACTCGTCGTTCACACCGGACAGCATTACGACGCGGAGATGTCCGACTCGTTTTTCCGCGATCTCAACCTTCCGCAACCAGACACGCATCTCGGCGTCGGCTCCGGCTCTCATGCGGTGCAGACGGCGGCGGTGATGGAACGTTTCGAGCCGGTCGTGCTGCGCGAGAAGCCCGATTGGGTGCTGGTCGTCGGCGACGTCAACTCGACGATCGCGTGCGCGCTCGTTTGCGTGAAGCTGGGCGTTAAGGTGGCGCACGTCGAGGCGGGTTTGCGTAGCCGCGATCGCACGATGCCGGAGGAGATTAATCGACTGCTGACCGATCAGATCGCGGACCTGTTGTTCACGCCATCGCACGACGCGGATGCGAACCTGCGCGCCGAAGGAATTCCGGAGGAGCGAATAAGGTTCGTCGGGAATGTGATGATCGACTCGCTGCAACAAAACCTCGAACGGGCTAGACGATCATCGGTGCGAGCAGACCTGGGCGTCGGTGATCGAGACTACGCAGTGATGACGCTGCACCGCCCGTCAAACGTCGATTTTCCTGAGACGTTTGCGCGCATCCTCGACGCGCTCGAAACGATCAGCGCGCGCCTGCCCGTCGTCTTTCCCGTGCATCCGCGGACGCGCAAGACGATCGCCGAACTTGGGTTGAGCGAGCGCGTGAGCGCGATGAAGAACCTGCGCGTTATCGATCCGCTTGGGTATCTCGATTTTCTGAATCTCTACAGCGGCTCGCGGCTCGTGTTGACGGATTCGGGCGGCATCCAGGAAGAGACGACGGCGCTTGGAATTCCGTGTCTGACCTTGCGCGAGAATACGGAGCGTCCGATCACGGTCGAGATGGGAACGAACGTCGTCGTCGGCACGGATCCGGAGAAGATCGTCAACGCGGCGGCCGCGGCGTTGAACGGCGCGGGGAAGAAGATCGCACAGCAACCGCCGCTTTGGGACGGACACACCTCTGAACGCATCCTCGACGTTCTCGAAGAAGTCTCGCCGTAGATGAGTACGCTGCGGAAAATCAAACGAGCGGTTCGCGGGGAAGTAAAACTGACGACGGCTGCTCTCGAAGCGCTGCGTCGCACGCGCGTTTCTTTGCGGGATCGCTTCGCGAGCAGAGATCCCGAACCGTTGGATCTGTGTTCAAAGGTCGATCGCAAACCAAAGTTCTTCCTCACGGGTTTACAAATAACTCCTGACATCTCCACCCAACCAACCGAATGGCGACGCGACCCACGTTCCGGTTATCTCTGGCCGCTCGATTACCACCGAGACATCAAGCTGATGCGCTCGGACGGTTCGGACGTGCGCAATGTTTGGGAGCTTAATCGCCTGGCTCATCTCATCGCCCTCGGTCGCGCTTATGCGCTCAACCATGACGAGCAACTTACCGTCGCATTCCTCGAACAGCTACGAAGCTGGAGCGAACAAAATCCTTACGGCCGTGGGCCAAACTGGACGTGCGCGATGGAAGTCGCACTGCGCGCGATCAACGTGCTTGCGGCGTTTCATTTCTTCCGTGAGTCGCCACAGCTAGACACGCAATTTGTTCTGCGCCTCTTGCAGCAGCACGGCCGTTTCATCCGTCAGAATCTTGAATTTTCTTACGTGGCTACGAGCAATCACTATCTCTCCGACGTCGCGGGGCTGCTGTGGATCGGAGTGATGGCGCCTGAGCTTCGCGACGCTGAGAGTTGGCGTGAGTTCGGTCTCCGGGAAATGCTGCGTGAAATGGACAAGCAGGTTCTGCCCGACGGCGCAGACTTCGAATCGTCAACCGGTTACCACCGGTTTGTCACCGAACTGTTTCTCTATTCCTTCGCCCTCTGCCGCGACAACGGAATCGACATCGACGCGAAATACTGGTCCACGCTTCGCTCGATGCTCTTGTACATTCGCGGTTACCTGCGGCCCGACGGATTTGCTCCGCTGATCGGCGACACGGACGGCGGGCAATTCCTTCCGCTTCAGCCAAGGCGTGCGGACGATCATGGTTATCTTCTGGAAATCGGCGCCCAAATCTTGAACGATCCCGCATTGCGCCAACCGGAAACCGATTCGAAAGCGTTTCCGCACGCCGGCACGTACATCATGCGGCATGAAGATCTGTACCTGTGTTTCAACGCGAGCGGCGCGGGCATCAACGGCCGCGGCTCGCACGGACACAACGACGCGTTGAGTATCGAAGTCGCGGCAGGGAAAACCGCGTTCATCGTCGATCCGGGCACGTACGTGTACACCGGCGACCTGCAAAAGCGACATGACTTCCGTTCCACCGCGTACCATTCGACCGTCAAGATCGACGGCGTCGAACAGAACACGACGCATCGCGACATGCCGTTCGTCATCGGCGACGAAGCACGCCCGCGAGTGCTTTCATGGGAAGCAGACAAGATCGTCGCCGAGCATTACGGCTATCGTCGATTAAAACATCCAGTCACTCACCGCCGCACGGTTAATTTCGACAAACAGGAACGCCACTGGTTAATTGAAGATGACTTTCCAGAAGCCGGGGATCACGAATTCGAGGTGCGGTTTCACTTTGCACCGGGTTTACAAATAGAGGTACACGGATCCGCGGTTCAGGCGTGTGACAGTAACCGGCGTTTGTTAGTTTCATCGTTGAATGGAGGCGAGCCGGTGTTGGAGAGTCAACCGGTGTCGCGAGATTATGGCGAAATGAGTGACGCGATTTCTGCTTGCTGGCGTTTTTCCGGGCGGCCGGGCAAGCTGAGTTGGAAGCTGAGTTTTTAGATGTGCGGAATTTGCGGAGTTTGGGAATACGGCGCGAGTGAAGGAACTGTCGAGCCTTCGCTGCTCGCACGAATGCGCGACGAGATGGTCCACCGCGGCCCGGACGATTCCGGCGAACTCGTGTTCGACGATCGCCGCGGCGGTTTTGGCTTTCGTCGACTTTCGATCATCGACCTTTCGCCTGCTGGTCACCAGCCGATGCACGGCTGCGACGAACAGACGTGGCTCGTCTTCAACGGCGAGATCTACAACCACGCTGAGCTGCGCGTCGATCTCGAAAAACGCGGCCATCGGTACGCGTCGCGCACCGACTCGGAAACGCTCCTGCACCTCTACGAAGAACGCGGCCTCGACTTCATTCACGACATCGAAGGCGATTACGCGATCGCGTTGTGGGACGCGCGCCGCGAACAACTCGTGCTCGTCCGCGATCGCGTCGGCGTCAAGCCACTCTACTTTTATCACCAGAATGGCCGCTTCATCTTCGCTTCCGAAATCAAGGCGATCCTTCAACATCCGGCGGTCACAGCGGACATCGACGAAGAATCGCTCTACGACTATCTGACATTTCTGACGACGCCCGCGCCGTCCACGCTCTTCAGCAATATTCAAAAACTTCCCGCGGGCCACTTTCTAATCCTGAAGCGCGACGGCACGATAACGACGCAACCTTACTGGAACGCCATTGCGCCGAAGGACCTGCCCGCCGCGGACGAAGCTCACCACCGCGCCGAGATCCTTCGTCTGCTGCGCGACTCGATTCGCAAGCGCATGATGTCCGACGTGCCTTTCGGCGTGTTCCTGTCCGGCGGCGTCGATTCATCCGCCAACGTCGCGCTCATGTCAGAGCTGATGACGCGGCCCGTTGACACGTTCACCGTCGGCTTCAGCGACGCGCCGTATCTCAACGAGCTGGACTCCGCGCGCCGCATCTCGCAACAGTTCGCGACGAACCATCACGAGGTGATCATCTCCGAAAAGGAGATGCGCGAGTTTCTGCCCAGCCTCGTGTTTCACCAGGACGAACCGATCGCGGACCCCGTTTGCGTGCCGCTGTATTACGTTTCGAAACTCGCGCGCGACTCGGGGACGATCGTGATCCAGGTCGGCGAAGGCTCTGACGAGATCTTTAGCGGTTACGAAAACTACGTCCGGCATCTTCGCATCTACGAAAGCTTCTGGCGGCACGCTGAAAAACTGCCGCTCGGGTTGCGGCGGGCAGTTTCGAACCTTTCGCGTCCCGTGCTCGAGGCGACCGGGCGAAAGCGCGCGGCGATCGAGTTGATTCGCCGGCTCGGCGCGGGCGAGCCGCTGTTCTGGGGCGGCGTGGTTGTTTACGACGAGTCGTTCAAGCCACGCGTGTTGTCGCGACAGATGCGCGAGCGAGTGAATGGCCTGTCGTCGCTGCAAATCGTCGAACAGTATCTGGAGGAAGTAGAGCAAGAGTGGCCCAGTTCGGATTTTCTGGCGCGGATGACGTATCTCGAGTTGAAACTGCGTCTGCCGGAGCTGCTATTGATGCGCGTCGACAAGATCACGATGGCGACGAGCGTCGAGGCGCGCGTGCCGTTCCTGGACCATCACCTCGTTGAATACGCACTCGGACTGCCGCGGTCGTTGAAAGTGGAAGGCACGAGCGGCAAGCACATACTGAAGCGCGCACTCGAAGAGATCCTGCCGCACGATCTGCTCTACGAACGCAAGCGCGGGTTTGGCGCGCCGGTGCGCGAGTGGTTTCGCGAAGGACTTGGCGGCTGGTTTGACGAGCACCTGATGAATTCGACGATGCGGCGGCGCAACCTGCTCGACTACGATTTCGTCGGCCGTATGTTGGACGAACATCGGCGCCAGGCGAAGGATTGGGGATTTCATCTTTGGGCGCTGCTGAATTTGAGTCTCTGGTATGAGCGCTGGATCGACCCGAGGTAACCATTTTCCGTTTGCCATTTGACGTTTGTCATTTCTCATTTGGTTTTCGCCCACGGCGTTACTGGAACAACAAGTCGAAATGACAAACGACAAACGGAAAATGATATATGGAAAATAGTTCCCGCTTTTCAAGCCAAGTAGCGTGGACCTTCACGACGCGCGTTTTGATGATCGTCAACAGCGTCGTGGCGGGCATCATCGTCGCGCACTGGCTGGGCGCGAAAGGCGTCGGCGAGCTGGCGGTGATCAACGTGGCGGTTGCCACGATCGTTCAACTCGGAAGCCTCGGTCTGCCGTCGTCGAACATCTATTTCATCGCTCAGGATCCGCGGCGGCTTCGCACGGCGGTCGTCAACTCCGTTTCGGTAGCGTTCGTGATAGGCGGGTTGCTGGCGTTGGGATTAAGTTCGCTGGCCGCGACTCGGCCCGACTGGTTCGGGTTCGTTTCCGCCAACCTGATCCGCATCGCCGCTGCTTCAATCCCGTCTCAACTGATCACGCTGATCGGGCTGAACATACTGCTCGCGGTCGGAAAAATTCGTGAGTTCAACCTGCTCGACCTGGTGGGCCAGTCGTTTGTACTGATCAATTCCTTGATAGCGCTGGTCCTGTTGCGGCGAGGATTGGCGACGCTCGTGATCATGAACACGGCGGCCGCGATGTTAGTGAGCGTCGTCGTGATTGTTTTCATCGTGATCGCCGCCCGGAAAATTGCGCGTTCGGAGTGGCGCGCCGATCTGTCGCTGCTGGGTCAGATGATTCGCTACGGAATCAAGTTTCATGTTTCGATCCTTGCGGGTGCGATCATCTTCCGTGCGGACCTGCTGGTGGTGAACCACTTTCGCGGCGCGGATGAAGCTGGTGTTTACAGTGTCGCGACACAGTTTGGGACGTTGCTGATGTTGCTGCCGAGCGTTATCGCGACGATGCTATTCCCGCGGGTGACGGCGGAGCAGGATGCGAGCGGCGAGATGACCGCGCAGGTGACGAGATACACGGCGCTCGTCACGTTCTTTTGTTGTCTCGCAGCCGTGCCGTTTAGTTTCGCGTTACCGTTGATCTACGGTTCAGCTTTCGCGCCCGCGACTTCGCTTTTGTTGATTCTGTTGCCGGGCGTTTATCTGGTCGGGATCGAAGCCGTCATGGTCCAACATTTCAACGCGCTTGGGGTGCCGCGCGCGATTCCGATCTATTGGGTCGTCACGCTGGTCATCAACCTCGTGCTGGTGTTTGTTCTCGTTCCTCGTTTCGGCGCGCAGGGTGCGGCGATCGCGTCGACGATCAGTTACGCGTTGATTTTCACGCTCGTCGCACGTCACTTCTTCTCTGCGACGGGGCTTTCAATCTTCCCGAAGACGGTGCGCGGATGAAAGTCGTGCTGCTTGCGCTCAGCGGCGATTCCGCTCGTGACAAACTCGCCCGGTTGTATCCGAACGCGTCGATCGAATCCATTTCACGCAGCGACTTTGAGAATGGGAGTTTGATGAAGCGCTTGTCGTCGTTGCGTGCGCGGCGGCCGGATGTGTTTGCGGTCGCGACCGAGCGGCTCGCGTGGCAGCGAGGGCAGGAGTTGTTCATGCTCTTCGGTGCGCTTGCCGGCGCGCGGGAGTCGGTGCTGATCGACTCGCATGGTGGGATTCAGCGTGCGTCTCGACTCGATGTTCTCGCCGGCTCGCCCGCGATGTTGACTGATACAGCAGTGACGGGTTTGTTCGACTTGATTCAGTCGCGTCGTGAGCTGTTGTCACTCGAGCATGAGAAACACGAATTCTCACCGATCAGGACGGATCATCCGCGCGTCATCTATCTGCGGGCGACGCCGGGGCCCGGAACGCAGGCGGGAGGCGCTGCGAGTCATATCAAAGGCGTCGTCGAAGCACTCGTCGCGCTCGGCGCCGATGTTCAGATTATCAGCAACGACGCGATTGCCGGTTTCGACACGTCGAAACATCCGTTCACGATCATTCCGCCCGAGGCGGCCGGACCGACGCGGGCGCTGTTCGACATTCACAACAACCTCGTCTTTACGCGCGCGGCCGTGCCGTTGATCGAGCAGGCGCAACCGGATTTTATTTACCAGCGTTATGCGCGTTTCAGTTGGGCCGGGGTCGTTGCTGCGCGGCGGACGCGGCGCCCGTTGTTTCTCGAATACAACGGGTCGGAAGTCTGGGTCGGACGGCATTGGGATCATGTTGGGAGTCTGGATCTGCTGGAGCGGTATGAGCGTTTGAACCTTCGGGCGGCGGCGCGTATTTTTGTCGTCTCCGAGGTGGAACGGCAGAACCTTGTGGCGCGTGGCGTCCCTGCGGCGAAGATCGTTGTCAATCCGAATGGCGTCGATCCGGATGTGTTTCGACCGGGTGTGGGCGGGGCTCAGGTTCGTACCGAGCTGGGGATTGCCGGCGCTGATGTGGTTGCGGGGTTTGTTGGGACGTTCGGGCCGTGGCATGGCGTGGTGCAGCTTGCCGAGGCGATCAAGCGGATTCCCGCGAATGTGCCCGTGCGGTTTTTGTTTGTCGGGAGCGGGAGTTTGCATGTCGAGGTCGAGCGGATTTTGGAGGCGGAAACGGCTGCCGGGCGGGTGATTTTTACGGGCGCGGTTGCGCACGAGCGCGTGCCGCAGTTGCTCGACGCTTGCGATATCCTTGTGTCGCCTCATGTACCACTCGTAGACGATAGCGATTTCTTCGGTTCGCCGACGAAAATCTTTGAGTACATGGCGATGGGGAAAGGGATCGTCGCCAGTCGACTGGGGCAGATCGGCGAGGTGCTTGAGGCGGATGAGACGGCGCTGCTGGTCGAGCCGGGAAACGTCGACGAGCTCGCGCAAACGATTATCAAACTGGTCGAGTCGCCCGATCTGCGAGCGCGTCTCGGCGCGCGCGCCCGCGAAGTTGCTTTCCAGAAACACACGTGGCAGCACAACGCCCGCCGCGTGCTGGACGCTTTCGACTCGCTCTAACTCGTTTATGAATTTGTGCCTTTTGTGATTTTTGTGCCTCTTTGTGGTTATGAGCACTCTGGCTGAGGAAAAACTTCGGGCGCGCGAGCAGTGGAGCCAGGATCCGTGCGGCGCGGATTACGAGCGCGAGCACGAGCTCGGGACGCGCGAGTTTTTCGATTCCGTCGAGCGACACCGCTACACGGAATACGCGCCGTGGATGCCACGCCTGATGGAGTTTGATAAGTTTCGCGGCCGGCGTCTGCTCGAGGTCGGCTGCGGCATGGGGACCGACCTGCTGCAATTCGCTCGCGGCGGCGCGCGTTGCATCGGCATCGATCTGACGCCGCGCTCAGTCGAGATCACCCGCCACCGTTTCCGGCTTTACGGCGCGCCCGGCTCGTTTATGATCTCCGACGGCGAGCGCCTGCCGTTTCGCTCGGAAACGTTCGACGTCGTCTACTCGAACGGCGTCCTGCACCACACGCCCGACACGGCCGGCGCGATTCGCGAAGTGCATCGCGTCCTACGCCCCGGCGGAATCGCGAAGGTAATGCTTTATCATCGCAACTCGTTGAACTACTGGCTCGAGATCGTCCTCCGTCGCGGCGTGCTGGGCCTGGAGTTTTTACGCGGACGCTCCGCGGAAGACATAATGAGCCGCGTCGTCGAGCACAGCGATCACGATGCGCGGCCGCTCGTAAAAGTCTACAGCCGCGCCGAAACGCGCGCGCTCTTCAGTTCGTTTCGCAACGTCGTGATTGACGTCGAACAGTTAACCCGAGATGAGCTACGGTTTCTATCCCCGCTCGTTTCCGAAAACATGTTCGAACGTCTGCGACAGCGAATCGGTTGGAACGTGATCGTTACTGCGAAGAAGTGAAGAAGTTTCCCGCAAAGGCGCAAAGGCGCTAAGTTTTTAGACAGGCAAGTGGCGCTCTCTGCGTCTTGCCCGTTGCGTCTTGGGTCATTGTCTTACGTCTTTGCGCCTTTGCGCCTTTGCGGGAAACTTTCGATACTCAGCTATGCTACTTTCCGTCGTCGTTCCCTGCTACAACGAAGAAGCCGTGCTGCGCGCGACTCACGAACGGCTCACGTCCGTCCTCGCCGGCATGTCGACGCTCGATTACGAGCTGATCTTCGTCAACGACGGCAGCCGCGACGACACGCAACTAATGCTCACGCAGCTACAACTCGTCGACCCACATGTGCGCGTGCTGCTGTTGTCACGCAACTTCGGCCATCAGATCGCCGTGACTGCCGGACTCGAAGAAGCCGCCGGCGACGCGGTCGTGATCATCGACGCCGACTTGCAGGATCCGCCCGAAGTGATCCCGCAAATGATCGCACTCTGGCGCGACGGCAACGACGTCGTCTACGGCGTCCGCACCGACCGCCAGGGCGAAAGCGCGTTCAAACTCTGGACCGCGAAAGTTTTCTACCGCCTGATCAATCGCCTCTCCGAGACGAAGATGCCCTTCGACGCCGGCGACTTCCGGTTGCTCGACCACCGTGTCGTCGAAGTGATCAACTCCATGCCGGAACGCGCGCGATTTCTGCGCGGCATGGTGAGTTGGGCAGGTTTTCGCCAGATCGAACTGCCGTACGAACGCGCTCCTCGCCACGCCGGCGAGAGCAAGTATCCGTTCAGAAAGATGCTCCACTTCGCGATGGACGGCATCATCTCGTTCTCGCTCGTCCCGCTGAAGCTCGCGATCTGGACCGGCTTTCTGGCAATTTGGATCGCCGTCGCCGGAATCATCGTCGCCATCATCGATCGCATGCTCGACAAGCATTTGACGCGCGGCTGGGCGTCGCTGTTCGTCGCCGTGCTTTTTATGGGCGGCGTTCAGCTCGTTTCGCTCGGCATCATCGGCGAGTACCTCGGCCGCATTTACACGGAAGTGAAGCGACGCCCGCTCTACGTGGTCCAGGAGCGGCTCGGATTCGCCGAGAAGCAGAAACAGCGATCGAAAAGCGCAGAGGTGAACGCTGTTGTCTAGCGACCCCGCCGCGCCGCCATTCTGGAAGCGCCCCTCGACTCGAAAAATAATACTCATCGCGCTCGTCTTCGCAGCAGGATTGAGTGTGCGCGTGTTGACGTTGCAGTTCATGCGCGCACATCTTAACGATCCCGCCTGGTTTCAAACCGGCTCGTACGCGAAATTCGATCGCCAGGCGCGCGCGATCATCGAAGGACGCCAGCGTCTTTTTTGGATAGACGATCCGTCGCGCACCGACCTCGCGCAGTACCCTCCCGCATATCCGGCAATGGTCGCAGCGGTCTACATGTTCACCGCGGACTGGTCCGCCTATTCGGCGCAGCGTGTGCAGTGGGCCATCGACCTGATGCTGTCGTTCTTCTTGATCACCGGCATCACGGTGACGGCTTTCGGGTGGCGCGCAGGCATTGCGGCTGCGTTCCTCGCCGGCATGTCGCCGGTGCTGGCGATGTATGGCGCGTATCCTTCCGCGGACCTGCCGTCGACGTGGTTCGTCATGGGCGGAAGTTGGGTATTGCTGATCGCCGCTAAACGCAACAGCGTGTTGCTGGCGCTCGGCGCGGGAGCGCTGCTCGGCGTCTCGTGCTGGATTCGAGTCAATCCGCTTTACCTGACGGTCGGTTGGGCCGTCGCGCTGCTGATCGTCACACGAATGCCGTGGCGCCGGCGGTTACTGATGAGCGGCGCCGTTGTCGCTGCCACAGCGATCGTGATCTCGCCCATCGTTATTCGCAATTACCTGACGTTCCCGGACTTCACGCCGACAGGCGGAACGATTGGCGTCAATCTATGGGAAGGACTCGGCGAAACCGAGCTCGGCCGCCAGAACGGCTTTCTTTTCGGCGACGATAAGCTGATCGAACACGAGCGCGTGAAAATGAACTGGCCTGCGAACACGCCATTCGACGTGCAGTGGCCTGACGGCATCCGCCGCGATCAGGAACGGACACGAGAGTCGATGGCGTTCATCAAGCAACATCCCGTGTGGTACGCGGGCGTAATGATGGGGCGGATGTGGGGCATGTTGAAGATCGCGGGCGATCCGGTGCCATACTGCGGCATCGCCGGCTTCAACGTGACGAGCGCGAAGACGCTGCCGCCGCGATGGCAGGGCGGCGTGATCGCGTTTGGCGTCAACGTTTTGGGCATGATTCAAAGCGTGACGAGATACCTGTTTCTGCCGCTCGCGGCGTTTGGGATCTATGCGGCGGCGCGAAGAGACGTGATTGCGACGGGTGTGTTTCTCGTGACGATACTTTACTATCTCGTGCCCGGCACCGCGGCGCACACCGAGATTCGTTACGTGCAGCCGATGCACTGGTCGTTAATCGTGTTTGCGGCAGCGGGTGTCGATCGTTTATTACAGTTACGAAAACGATGAGCTTTACGTCCGACGCAAAAAGCATTACGAACCCGCTCCCACGCGAGATGATGGAGCACACGTATCCGATTCTCTACGAGGTCGAGCAGTCGCATTGGTGGTACATCGGACGCCGTCGCATCATCGCCGGTTTCGTCGAACAGATCTGTCGCCAGGTGACCGACAGACGCCCGCGTATTCTCGATGTCGGGTGCGGAACGGGCGCGAATCTGCTGCTGCTTTCGAAGTACGGCCAGGCGGAAGGTGTCGACGTTTCGGAAGATGCGCTCGCGTTTTGTCGCGCGCGCGGATTGGACAAGGTCAGGCTCGGCGCGGGTGAAGAGTTGCCTTACGAAGATGGCACGTTCGATCTGGTGACGGCGTTTGACGTCGTCGAACACATGGACGACGACCTCGCGGGACTGACCGAAATGCGACGCGTGTTGCGGCCCGGCGGGCGCGTGCTTTTGTTTGTTCCGACGTTCATGTTTTTGTGGGGACTGCAGGACGAAGTCAGTAATCACCGGCGCAGATATCGATTGCCGGAACTCCGGCGCGTCCTCGAAGAGGCGGGGTTTGAGGTCGAGCGCTCAACGTACGCGAACATCACGTTCTTCCTGCCGATTCTGTTCGTGAGGAAGTTCATGCGGCTGACCGGAATCAAAACCGCGACCGAGAACACTATCAACGTATCTGCTTTCAACAGTGTGTTCGGTGCGATATTCGGTGCGGAGAGTACGCTGCTGCGTTACCTCAACTTGCCATTCGGCGTGTCAGGCCTGTGCGTCGCGCGAGTGAAGCCGTCATAACTCTCCAGCTTTCCGAATGTTGCTCAATCGCTCGATAATTTGCTTTGGCGGGGAAGACTGGTGGTATCACCATCCGCACTCCAAAGCCCACCTGATGCGCAAGTTTGCGCGCGCGGGAAACAAGGTGATCTTCGTCAATTCGATCTCGATGGGCCTGCCGAACCTGGCCCACAAGGACCTGCTTCCACGTATCAAACGCAAGCTCGGCAGCTACTCAAAACTCGCACGCGAAACGGAGGACGGCATTACCGTCGTTTCGCCCGCGAGTCTGCCGTTCTTCGGCAGCTCCGCTGCACGCTCGATCAATCGACGCGCCATCAGCGCGCAGATCGGCAGGCTGGCTCACAACCGTGGACTGTCGAAACCGATTCTCTGGATCGCGATTCCGACGGCCGCCGAGATGATCGGCACGCTGGACGAATCGGCAGTGGTCTATCAAGTGTCCGACAAGTATGATGCGAACACGATGGACCACGCGACTGATCCGGCGCTGATTCGCAAGCTTCACGAGCAAGCGATCGACGCCGCCGACCTCGTCTTCTACTCCGGACGAAAACTCTTCGACGAAGCGACGCGCGGACGCGATCGGTCATACCTGCTCGAACAAGGCGTTGACTTCGATCACTGGCGGCACGTCGGCAACGGCAACATGAGCGTCGCGCCGGAAATCGCGCGCATTCCGCACCCGCGGCTCGGTTACTTCGGAGCGATCGAGCCCTGGCTCGTCGACCAGGAGCTAATCAAACGCGCCGACCGCGAACGGCCTCAATGGCAGTGGATCTTCATCGGCAACAAGTCACGCGGGCTGGAGATTGAAGACCTGCCGAACACGCACTTTCTGCCGCCCGTGCCGTATGCGGACCTGCCTCGCTACGCCGCTGGATTCGACGTTTGCGTGTTGCCGTGGGAAACTGAGCAGTCTTTTACGAGTTACGGTTCGGCGATCAAGGTGCGTGAATACCTCGCGACCGGCAAGCCCGTCGTCATCTCGCCGCTGCCGGAGTACGAAGCGATGAGCGACGTGCTGCGAATCGCGCGGACGCGCAACGACTTTCTCGCGCTTGTTGAAGAGGCGCTTCGCGAAGACGATCCGGAGGCTTCTGAAAGACGTCAGGCGGCAGTTGCAACTGGAACGTGGGACGCACGCGCCGAATGGGTCAGCGGCTTGATCGAACAAGTGCTTGAAGGCAAATAAAGCTTACCGCCTTGTGACTTTTGTGCCTTTTTGTGGCTATGAAGCAGGTGCTACAGAATCGAAAAACCGGTAAGCCGTTTGTCGGCGAAGTGCCGGTACCTGCGTTGCAGCGCGGGCGCGTGCTGGTCCGCACGGTCGCGTCGTTGATCAGCGCCGGAACGGAGCGCGCGTCGGTCGAACTCGTCAGCAAAGGACTGCTTCAGGAAGCGCGACAGCGCCCGGACCTCGTGAAAGCCGTCGTCGCGAAAGTGAAAAGTGAAGGGTTGCTGAACACGTTCGCGTCCGTGCGCGACAAGATGGCGGCGTCGCAGTCACTGGGTTACAGCGCGGCCGGCATCGTCACCGCGGTGGCCGACGACGTGACGGAGTTTCACATCGGCGATCGCGTCGCCTGCGCCGGTGTCGGCTTCGCTTCGCACGCGGAAGTTTTGTCGGTGCCGAAGAACCTGTGCGTGCATCTGCCGGAGGACGTGAGTTTTGAAGCGGGCGCGTTCGGCACGTTGGGCGCGATCGCGTTGCAGGGCGTGCGGCTGGCGGAGCCGACGCTGGGCGAGTCCGTCGTGGTTATCGGCCTCGGGCTCGTGGGCCAACTTACCGTGCAGCTTCTGAAGGCAAACGGCTGTCGCGTTTTCGGGCTCGATCTCGATCCGGCGCGTGTTTCACTCGCGATGGAACTCGGCGCGGATCGCGCGGTTGTTTCCGGCGAAGAAGCGGCGAGTGAGATAGACAAATGGACGCGCGGGCGCGGCGCGGACGCGGTGCTCATCACCGCCGCCACCGATTCAAATCAACCCGTCGAACTCGCCGCGCGCGTGTCGCGCTTGAAAGGCCGCGTGATCGTCGTCGGCATGACGGGCCTCGACATCCCACGCCAACCGTTTTTCAGCCGCGAGCTGAAGTTAGTTATCTCGATGTCGTATGGACCAGGACGTTACGATCCCGAGTACGAAGAGCGGGGACAAGATTATCCACTCCCGTACGTGCGCTGGACGGAGAAACGAAACATCGAAAGCTTCCTCGAGCTCATCGGCGACAAACGCGTCAACGTAGATCGACTGACGACGCACCGCTTCAGCATCGACGATGCAGAGCGCGCCTACAACCTGATCTCCGCGGAGTCGAGCGAACCGTATCTCGGCGTGCTGCTCAATTACGATCCGGATCGCGAGATCGTGCGGCGCGTACCGTTGAACGCGACGCGCGCGGACAAGGCGATAACGTTGGGCGTCATCGGCGCGGGCGGTTACGTTCCTGCGATGCTGCTGCCGCACTTCAAATCCGAGGGCGTCGAGTTTCGCTCGATCGCGACCGCGTCGGGAATCTCAGCGCACGACGTCGGTAAGCGTTTCGGCTTTGCGGATGCGGTATCGAGCGCCGATGACGTGCTGGACGATCCGCAGATCAATCTCGTCGTCATCGGTACGCGCAACGACTCGCACGCCGATCTCGCACGCAAAGCTCTCGAACGAAACAAGAACGTCTTCGTCGAGAAACCGCTCGCACTCGACGACGATCAGCTCGATCAAGTCCTTGAAGCTGCCGCCAATTCGACGGGCCGCCTGATGGTCGGGTTCAATCGACGATTCTCGCCGTTGACCCAACGCGCCAGAGATTTCTTCGCCGCCGCTCGCAACTCGCCGCTGTCGATGCTCTATCGCGTCAATGCCGGCCGCATTCCGAAGGAGCACTGGATGCAGAACGCGATCGAAGGCGGCGGCCGCATCGTCGGCGAAGTCTGTCACTTCATCGACCTGATGCAGTTTTTGACTGCCTCTGCGCCGATCTCCGTTTTCGCGGAATCGGTAAGTGCGAAATCGGAGAAGGCAGTAGACGCCGATTCCGTGTTCATCACGTTGCGCTTTGCCGATGGCTCAAACGGCTGCATCGCGTACCTGAGCGAAGGCGACAAGTCGCTGCCGAAGGAACGGCTGGAGATATTCGGCGGGTCGCGTAGTTTCGTCCTCGACGACTTCCGCCGCGCAACGCTTCACAAAGACGGGCGCGAAGAGCAGGTGACGGTCAAGACGCAGGACAAGGGCCAGCAGGAACAAGTCAAACAAGTCTGCGCGTGCGTTCTTCAAGGCACACCCGCGCCCATCAGCGTGGATGAACTCGCCGCCACAACTCGCGCCACATTTCGTGTACTCGATTCTCTCCGCGAGCACCATCCTTTTGAGATCTCAGATCTCAGATCTGAAATTTAAGATGTGCGGCATTGCCGGAATTATTAGCGTCCAGCCGGAACCACGGATTTTGCGGATGCTTGAAGCGATCGAGCACCGTGGACGTGACGATCAAGGCATTTGGACCTCCCCGCCAATCGATGACGACGGCCGAACCGTCTGCCTGGGCCATCGCCGTCTAGCAATCATCGACACCAGCCCCGCCGGACACGAGCCGATGCTTTCGCACAACGGCCGTTACGTCCTCACATTCAACGGCGAGATTTACAACTATCGCGAACTGCGCCAACAACTGCGCGCGCTGGGCCACGAGTTTCGCACTGAAAGCGACGCTGAAGTCCTGCTCGCAGCCATCGTCGAGTGGAGCTGGGACGCGATGGACCATCTAAACGGCATGTTCGCCTTCGCCGTCTGGGACAACGAGGAGCGCATGCTGACGCTCGCCCGCGATCACGCCGGCATCAAGCCGCTCTACTACGCCTACATTCCCGGTAACGACGACGCGCCACCGGCGTTTGTCTTCGGCTCCGAAATCAAAGCCATTCTCGCGACGCAATTAATCAGACCGGCGCTCGACTCGGAAGCGCTGCACCAGTTTCTGACGTTTCTGTGGTCGCCCGATCCCAATACACTCTTCGCCGGCATCAAGACAGTCCCGCCGGCCCACCTGCTTCATTTCCGCAACGACCAGATCGAGCTGCGCCAATGGTGGGACGTCTCGTTCACGCATATCGAAGAAGGACGAAACGAAGCGTGGTGGCGCGACCGGACGCTCGAGACGCTCGACAGAGTGGTAAAGATGGAGATGGTGGCCGACGTTCCGCTCGGCTCGTTTCTCTCCGGCGGCGTTGACTCGTCGGGCATCACCGCGCTCATGCAACGTCACGTCGACGGCCGGCGCATCAGCACGTACACCGCGGGCATCGAGACCCACGACCTGCGCTACGACATCATTCCCGACGACGTCCGCTGGGCCCGCCGCGTCAACGAGCAGTTGCAGACTGACTATCACGAGATCATGTTGCAGCCGTCCGTCGCGGACCTGCTGCCGAAGCTGGTCTATCACATGGAAGAGCCGCCGATCGACATGGCGATTCCGAGTTACCTCATCTCGCGCGCCGCACGCGAGACGTTGACCGTCATGCTGTCCGGCATGGGCGGCGACGAAGTGTTCGCCGGTTACCCGCGGCAAATGGCGATGAAGATCGCGTCCGCGTTCGACCCCGTTCCGCAAATGCTGCGTCGCCCGCTGATGAAGAGCGTTGCCCGTGCCTTACCCGGCGGACTGCCTGGCAAACTGACAGCGCCGCTGCGCAACGCGAAGAAGTTTGCGCGCAGCGCAGCGCTCGACTTCGAAGACCGCTATCTCGGCTACGGAACCTACTTCACTGACGAAATGAAACATCGTCTTTATTCCGACGAGTGGCGTGCCATCACCCGCGACTATGACCCGTACGCCACGCATCGCGCTTACTTCGCGCGCGTCGCCGATGCCGCGCCGCTGAATCGACTGCTCTACGTCGACTTGAAAACGTTCCTGCCCTGCCTGAACCTCATGACGACGGACAAGACGTCGATGGCCGCGAACCTCGAGGTGCGGGTGCCGTTTCTGAACCGCGAGATGATCGAGATGGCCGCGCGCATGCCGCCCCGGCTCAAGCTTCACGGGTTGAAACGCAAGTACGTGCTCAAGCGGGCCCTGGAAGGCGTGTTACCGAAGGACGTGATCTGGCGGCGGAAAGCCGGGTTCGGCGCGCCCATTCGGTCGTGGCTGCGCGGGGCTTTGCGGCCGATGATTGACGACGTGCTGTCGGAGGAAGTGGTGAAACGCCGCGGCCTGTTCCGCCCGAAGGAGGTCAGACGCGTTCTCGACGCCAACTTTTCCGGCCGTGAGGACTATAACCTCCAGGTTTTCCAGCTTTTAGGCCTCGAACTCTGGCACCGCACCTTCCTCGATTAACCACAAAAGGCACCTTCTTGTGGTTAAAGGTTAAACATTGACAATCACGGCGCGGGCGGTCTAATCTGCTTGCGGCGAGTCGAATCCCTGGCGCACGTGCGCGCCGTCGTCGAACTTCAGAGCCCTCACGGCCTCGAAAGTCTTGCTGCACAGCCCGATGATCACACCGGAAACGCTGAACGAGGGAATAGGAGAAATACTGCACCCGGCCGAAACGCCGGGCGAGACTCGGTGCGTCCTCCTCGCCGAGGATGATGCTGCTCTCCGCCGGTACCTGGAAGTGACGCTGCAACGAGCAGGTTACGAAGTCGTATCCGCAGCGGACGGGCTGGAGGCTATGAAGTTTCTGCTGAATGCGAGTGTGGACGTCGTGGTCACGGATGCGGTGATGCCGAACCTGAGTGGCTACGAGCTGTGCCGGTTCGTGAGGGGCAGCCAAACTCTCAGCCACCTGCCGATCATCCTGTTGAGCGGCCTTGACCCGAAAAACGCGGAGGCCGAACAGGCCAACGCGTTTCTCTCGAAGCCGATCTCGCCGGAAAGTTTATTGGACTGCATTCGCTCGATCTGTGTTTGAAACACCGATCAAGTCGTCGAGCGCAACGTACGGAATTCCCTGGTCCAAAGCGACCGCCTCATACGTACACTCACCGGCAAACGTATTCACACCTTCCTTCAATCCCGGATCGTCAGCGATGGCGTGAAGGAAACCCTTGTTCGCGAGTTTGAGAGCGTACGGCAGCGTCGCGTTGGTCAACGCGAAGGTTGACGTGCGCGGCACGGCGCCCGGCATGTTGGCGACGCAGTAGTGCAACACGCCTTCGACGTAGTAAGTCGGGTTCGAGTGCGTCGTCGGGTGCGTCGTCTCGATGCAGCCGCCTTGATCGACGGCGACGTCGACGATCACCGCGCCATTCGGAACGTCTTTCAGCATGGCGCGCGTGATCAACTTCGGCGCGGCTGCGCCTTTGACCAGCACGGCGCCGATGATCAGATCGGCTTGCGAGATCGCGTCGTGGATCATGTACGCGCTGGACGCGAGCGTCGAGATCTTAGAAAGGAAAATGTCGTCGAGCTCGCGCAGACGATCGAGATTGTTGTCGATGATCGTGACGTGCGCGCCCATGCCGACGGCGATCTTCGCCGCGTTCGTGCCGACGACGCCGCCGCCGATGATCACGACGCGGGCCGCGGGAACGCCCGGAACGCCACCCAGCAAAATGCCGCGTCCGCCGCTCATCTTCTCGAGATAGTGAGCGCCAACCTGGATCGCCATGCGGCCTGCGACTTCAGACATCGGCGTCAACAACGGCAACGTGCCGCGTCGATCGGTAATTGTCTCGTACGCGATGCCGGTCACGCGGCGATCGATCAACTGTTGCGTCAACTCGCGATCTGGAGCGAGGTGAAGGTAGGTGAACAACAACTGACCATCGCGCATGTGCGGGTATTCTGACGCGATCGGCTCTTTGACTTTGACGATCATCTCGGCGTTGGTCCAAACATCGGCAGCCGAGTCGATGATGGTGGCGCCGGCACGTTCGTAAAGCGCGTTCTCAAAACCGGACCCTGCGCCCGCGTCGGTTTCGACGAGGATTTCGTGGCCCGCGTCTTTAAGCGCGCGCACGCCGGCGGGAGTCAGTCCAACTCTGTATTCATTGTCTTTGATTTCTTTAGGCAGACCTACGATCAAGATTGTTCTCCAGTAAAGTGGGCTTTATGGTTTTGTGTTTTGTGCTTAGTACTTTGTACTAGTGCTTTGTTCTTTGTTCTTTGTTCTGCCGCATTCGAGCGATGGGTGATCATTTCAACGGTCATCTGGCGAACAAAGTACAAAGCACAAAGTACCAAGCACAAAGCCCCTTATTGGGGCGACTCGACATCAATTTGCGCGCGCTGCAGCTTGCCGCTGAAATCAACGTAGATGGACTTCCATTCCGAAAAAATATCCAGGACCTGGGTTCCAGCTTCGCGATGGCCGTTGCCGGTGGCTTTCGTGCCGCCAAACGGAAGATGAACTTCGGCGCCGATGGTGGAAGCATTCACGTAGAAGATGCCCGTGTACATCTCGTTCATCGCTTTGAACGCGCGATTCACGTTTTGCGTGTAGATCGCGGCGGAGAGCCCGTAACGAACTCCGTTGGCGATCTGAATCGCGTCCTCGAGCGAGTTGGCCGGGATCACGGTCGTAACCGGACCGAAGATCTCTTCCTGCGAGATCCGCATATCGGGCGTCGCATCGCTGAAGACAGTCGGCTCGATGAAATAACCATTTGCGTAATCACCGCGCGTGAGCCGCTTACCGCCGCAGGACAGCGTCGCGCCGTCGTCGTTGCGGCCGATGCGGATGTAGCCCATGACTTTTTCAACGGCGTCGTTGTTGATTAGCGGCCCAACGTCCGTCTTTGGATCGGCGCCGTTGCCGACGCGCAGCGCTTTCGTTTGTTCGACGAGCCTGGCGACAAACTGCTTGTAAACTTTTTTGTGAACGACGAGGCGCGACGAAGCAGTGCAACGTTGGCCTGACGTACCGAAGGCGCCCCAAATGGCGCCTTCAATAGCGAGATCGATGTCCGCGTCGTCCATCACGATGATGGCGTTCTTGCCGCCCATTTCGAGCGAACAGATCGCGTTTCGCTCGGCGCACGCGGACGCGACGATGCGTCCGGTTTCAGTCGAGCCCGTGAACGAGATCAGGCGCAATGCGGGATGGTTCGTCATCGCAGCGCCCACTGATTCGCCATAGCCTGTGACGAGGTTCACGACGCCCGGCGGGATTCCTGCCTCTTCGCAAGCCTTAACGAGGTTGTAAGTCGAAAGCGGCGTGTCTTCGGCGGGCTTGAGCACGACGGTGTTGCCGCAGACCAGCGCCGGGATCAGTTTCCACGACGGAATCGCCATCGGAAAGTTCCACGGCGTTATCAGTCCGCACAGTCCGACCGGCTGGCGGATGCACATCGCGAACTTGTTCCGCATCTCGGCCGGCGTCGTAAAGCCGTGCAGACGACGGCCTTCGCCGGCGGTGTAGTAAGTGCAATCGATGGCTTCCTGAACGTCGCCGCCGGCCTCTTTCAACACCTTGCCCATTTCGCGGGTCATGTCGGCGGTGAACTGTTCCTTGTTGCGAATCAGGATCTCGCCGAGGCGAAACAGCAATTCCGCGCGCTTCGGCGCCGGCGTGTTGCGCCAGCGATCGAACGCACCCTGCGCGGCGTTCACGGCGGCGTTGACGTCTTCGCTCGTAGAAAGCGGAAAGCGTCCGACTATGTCGCGCGTGTCGGCGGGGTTGATGTTTTCGAACATCTCACCCGACTGGCTCGCGACCCATTCGCCGTTGATGTAGTTCTGGTAATTCTTGACAGCCGCGCGCGCAGCGTTGCGTGCGGAGAGCTTACCGCTTGTTTTGGAGATTGCCTGAGCCATAGGATTGCCGATTGCTGATTGCCGATTGCCGATTGCGCCGATTTAGGTTACGTCCACTATTAGTCTCAAATTGCCACCAACTCCAAAACTCGCGAATTGCCCCCAAGCGCGAAATTGGCAATTGGCAATCGACAATCGGAAATGTCTTTCTACTGGTACGTGAACTGCACAATCAACGGAACCATCACGTCGTTCTTTCCGTCTCTCTGGATCCTCGTCACGTTCATCACGATCGGATCGCCGCTCTTCAGCGTACTCAACACTCGTTGGAAGTCGGCCAGCGAATTTACCGGCACGCGATTGATGCGACTGATGACGTCGCCCGCTATCAGCGCAGGCTTGTCTGACGGCGGTATGCGAAGCTCGGCCATCAATCCGTTCGGATCGACGTCTTTAACGAACAGGCCCTGAACACCGGTCAGGTGTCGATCGGCGAGCAGTTGCGGCGTCAGTTCCGCCAGCGTGATGCCGAGACGCAGGCCGTTGCCTTTCGGGTTCAGCTTCGAATTTGCCTTCGCCGGTTCCACATACTCGCGCGGCGGCGGCCGTTCACCCAACGCGACCTTCCCGGTTTTGCGTTCGAGTTTGCCGTTGATGTCGCGGAGGTAAACGAGTGTGATTTCCTGTCCGACCGGCGTGTTGGCGACGCGCTGGATCAGATCCTGCGCGCTGATGACGGGTGTGCTTTCAAACTCGACAATGATGTCGCCGGGTTGAATGCCGATTTTCTCGGCCGGTGTCGGTTCCCCGCGTTCGGTCGCGGCGACCGTCGTGACGATGGCGCCCTTCGCCTCCGTCAGACCGTAGACTTTGGCGAACTCGTTATGGACCGACTCGAGCGAGATTCCGAGATATCCGCGCTTGACCTTGCCCTGTGCTACCAGCTGTTTGTATACGAAGTTGGTTTCGTTGGCCGGAAGGGCGAAGCCGATGCCGTTGTAATCACCGGTCGAGGTGGCGATCTGCGAGTTCATGCCGATCACTTCGCCGCGCATGTTGACGAGCGGGCCGCCGCTGTTGCCGCGATTGATCGCCGCGTCCGTCTGTAAGAAACGTTGAAAGACGCTGAAGAACTGGCTCTCGCGTTCTTTCTTCGAGATGATTCCGGCGGTGACCGTCTGATCGAGTCCGAAAGGCGAACCCATCGCCAGCACCCAGTCCCCGACTTGCGCCGCGTTCGAGTCGCCGAGCGTTACGGTCGGCAGATCTTTCGGCGCGTCGATCTTGATCACGGCGACGTCTGTTTCCGGATCAACGCCAACGACTGTCGCGGTGTACTTCTCACCAGATTGCAGCCCGACGGTGATGCGCGTTGCTTCTTCGATAACGTGGTGGTTCGTCAGGATGTAGCCCTTCGGGCTGACGATAAACCCGCTACCGACGCCACGCGGCGGACGGCGCGGCTGCCGGCGAAACATATCGAGTAGTGGGTTCGACTCGTCGTCCTTGTCGTCGTCTTTTTCGCTGATTTCGAGTTGCGCTTGCGTGGTTTCGATGTTGACCACGGCGGGCTCGACGCGACGAGCGATTTCGGCGAACGACGCTGAAAGTGCTTCAGGAGCGCGGGCGATTTGCAGGTCGTTCTGTGCGACTGTCGGACGGCCGGACAGCATCGCGCCGATACCGATGCCCGCGACGAGGCAGCCCACGGCGAGTGCGGCTATCCAAACTCGCAGTTTTCGCAGTAGCTTTCGTTCCTGTTCTGTCGTGTGGTTGCCAGACGCGTCGAACATACATCCACCACCTTTCGATAAAGGCGTAGAGTATAGCTAAAGCGAGTCCAGTGAGCAAAAAAGACGGGCTAAATCGGTTTATTTGTCATTTTCCATTGCCCATTTTTCATTCGCCATTGACGAGATGGTGGGCGGTCACTTTGCCTCAAATGAAAAACAGGCAATGGAAAATGACAAATGGAAAATGGGACGCCTTTCGTGCGCGCTCGTTTCATGGCGTGAACGCCTTTTTTCATCCGCCATTGACGAGATGGTGGGCGGTCCCTTGGCCTTAAATGAAAAATAGGCAATGGAAAATGACAAATGGAAAATGGCTAGGGGCGAAGAAAGACTTTCAGGACGCCTTTTGTACGCGCTCGTTTCATGGCGTGAACGCCTTCGGAAAGCGCGTATTCTTCGCTGATCAGGCTGTCGACGTCGATGGCGTTTCGCTTGAGGAGATCGATGGCCGGCGCGAAGCGTCCGCAGCGCGATCCGACGATCGAGATCTCGTCGACGACGATTCGCGCGGCGTTTACCTTCGTCTCGCCATGGAACGTCGACTTCAGGACCAATTTGCCCTTCGGACGAAGCAGATCGAGCGCGAGGTCGAACCCGCTCGCCGCTCCTGACGCTTCGACGACGACGTCGAATCCCCGTTTCCGTTTCGCAGCTTCCTTTGGCGTCGACGTTTCGATGCCGCGTCGTGCGGCAATCCGGAGTTTCGGCTCGTGTTTGCCGACGAGAAGCGTCGTCGCGCCTTTCAGTGCGACGACTTGCGCGCAGAGCAGACCGAGTTTGCCGTCGCCGATCACCGCTACGCGATCGTCTTTGCTCACCGGGACTCGTTCCAGAATGCCGCAGGCAGCCGCGAGCGGTTCAGCAAACGCGGCGTGCTCGTCGGGAATGTTCTCCGGAACCGGGACCAGGTTCACGACCGGCAGTTGAAGAAACTCGGCGTGCGCACCGTCTCTGCCGACGATTCCCAGCACAGTGCGATTCGGACAATGTCGTGAATCGCCCGCGCGGCAGAGGTCGCACTTGCCGCAACCGGCGTTGATCTCGCCGACGACGCGCTGCCCGCTCAGATTTCCCTTTTCAACAATGCCGACAAACTCGTGCCCGATCGTTCCCTTGAATCCGGCATATCCGCGAGCAATCTCGAGATCCGTGTTGCAGATGCCTGACAGCAACACGCGCACAAGCGCTTCGTCCGGGTTGTCGGGCTTTTTTATTTCTTTGACTGAAAGTTTCTTCTCGATGCGGAGAGCTAACATGGAAACACGGGGTTAAAAGGATTTACTTCGCGTGTAAGCGTTTTGCGAAGTGAGCTCGACGATCTGTTTCTCGCCGATGACTTTCACGGGCAAGCGCCACTCGAGCTGCTCCTCACCGTCCAGCGTCGCGTGAAGCCACCAACTGCCGGGAGCGAGCGCCACCGCTCCATGACCTTGTTTGTCGAGGCGCGCCGTAATCGGCGAGCGGCCCTTCATTCGTTCCTTCAGAAAGTCTTCGAAGCGCTTGCCGGTGCGCTGCTCGGTGAAGAACTCGTGACGTACGGCGACGATATCGACCGGGTACAGGTTGACGGCAACGTCGAGGCCGTGACCCGTGGTGTCCGCGGCCTGTCGCAGCACGATCTGCAACGTAGTCGTGCCGCGGTTGTACTGTTCGTCTGCCGCATTCGCGGGAAGCTGTCGATAAATCAACCATCCTGCGCCGCCGAGCGCCAGCAGCAGCAATGCCTGCAAAGCGCCGATGACGATCCCGCGAATTGTGATAGGAAAGTTCACCTGCGATTCTCTGAACTAGCCTTTGAACTTGCGGACGAAGCTTACGAGCGATTCGACTTGCTGTTCGTTCAACTTGTTGCTGAACGCGGGCATGTTGCCACGCACGTTGCGGCCGTTCATGATCGAGTTGAAGATGCGTTCGTCGGTGACGTCCTCGTGCCACTGCGCATCCGTCAGATCGCGTGCGTGATTAAATTTACCTTTCGAGGTTTTCGATCGTCCGTCCGTTCCGTGACAGGAAACGCAGTGGCGGCGATACAGCTGCTGCGCTGTGCGAGCGTTGCCGGCCGGCGCGCTAACGGCGGCTACCAGGGAAACATGAAGGAGGGACGCAAATAAAAACGCGACGAAGTAAGTTCGCATCATAGAATTCGGCATCAGTCGTTAGTTTTGTGTATAGTTGGAAAAATTTCAACCACAAACGCAGAGTTAGGACAACTCAATTGGCCGAAATCGAGATTAAAAAGCTGCGAGAAGAGTGTGGGGTGTTCGGAATTTACGGACAGCCCGAAGCGGCGCGCCTGACTTATCTGGGTTTGTATGCCCTGCAACATCGCGGGCAGGAGTCGTGCGGTATCGTCGCGTCTGACGGCGTCGAACTACGCCAGGAACGCGTGATGGGGCACGTGTCCGACGCGTTCAACCAGACGCACCTCGATCGGCTGCGCGGCGCGAGCGCCATCGGTCATGTGCGCTACTCGACCGCCGGCGAAGTGTCGATCCTCGAGGCGCAACCGTTTCTCGTGAACTGCCAGCACGGCCAGATCGCGATCTGTCACAACGGCAATCTTCCGTTCGCGCGCGAAGAACGGCAGCGGCTCGAACGCGAAGGCGCGATCTTCTCGTCAACGTCCGATACGGAAGTCGTGCTGCACGGCGTGGCGCGTTCGCGCTCGTCGGTGCGTGACGCGATACCGGAAGTGCTGCGCGAAACTGAAGGCGCGTTTTCGATGCTCTTTTTGACGCCGAAGGAACTGATCGCGATTCGCGACAGTCGCGGATTTCGTCCGCTCGCGCTTGGTCGTTTGGGTGATGCGTGGGTCGTGGCGTCAGAAACTTGCGCGTTCGATCTGATCGACGCTCAATACGTTCGCGACGTCGAGCCGGGTGAGATGATCGTGATAGACGAGGACGGTTTGCGATCGTCGCATCCGTTGCCGGAAAAGAAGCATTCGATGTGTCTGTTCGAGCACGTTTACTTCGCGCGTCCTGATTCGTTGATTTACGGCAGGTCGATCAACGAGTCGCGTCACAAAATGGGACGGCAACTCGCGGTCGAGCAGCCGGCTGATGCCGACATCGTCGTGCCGGTGCCTGACTCGGGCGTCGCTGCTTCGATCGGTTACGCCGCCGAGAGTGGGTTGAAGTTTCGCTTTGGACTGGTGCGTAACCACTACGTCGGACGCACGTTCATCGAGCCGCGACAATCGATTCGTTCGTTTGGCGTGCGAATCAAGCTGAACCCGGTGCGGGATCTGATTAACGGCCGGCGAGTGGTCCTGATTGACGACTCGATCGTGCGCGGCACGACGTCGAAAAAGATCGTTCGCATGGTGCGTGAGGCGGGCGCGAGCGAGGTTCACGTGCGTATCAGTTGTCCGCCGACGATCAGTCCGTGTTACTACGGCGTCGACACGCCGAACAAATCGGAGCTGATCGCCGCGAACATGACGGTCGAAGAGATCCGCAAGTTTATCGAAGCCGACTCGCTCGGGTATCTGTCGCTCGAAGGCTTGATTGCGGCGACGGGGTTGAGCGCCGATTCCTCGTGCGTCGCGTGTTGGAACGGAAAGTATCCGACGCGCATCACGGGAGAAGCCGAAACGATGTGGGAACGCGATCACGAATCAGTGGCCGCCGACAGCTAAACGAAAGCGATGCTCGACACGCTGCGCAAGTGCATGCTGATCTCCATTGTCGGATCGATAGGCGTTTGCAGCGCACTGGCTGCGCCGGCGCACCCGGCGGTCCAAGGGAGGAACCTGCCCGTCGAGATCTTTCCCGTGCTCGATTTGCCCGTCAGCGTTCACGAGGCGCTGCTGGTTGAAGCTGAGAAGGGCTACGTCGTGAGAATGTCGCTCTCGAACAGCACGGCGTCGAAAGTTATGGGCGTGAGATACTCGCTGGCGGTTATCGATTCGACGAACACGCCGCTGCCGGTTGCGAGCAGGACCGAAGGCTTCTCACTGCCGCCGTACGTGAAGAAGACTTTCACGTTCAAGACTCCGATCGCGTTCAAGCCGAAAGGCGGCGACCGGCTGGTGTTGATGCTGGAACAGACCATCTCGCAGGAGTGGATCTGGGACGTCTTGAACGCGAAAGAGGCGCTGGCGGCGTACGCAAAGGGCGACTACTCGGTTGTTCCGACCGTTTTGCGCGTCGCAAACCAGGTCGATGCCCGGCCGGGGTTGAAAGTCATGCCCATGCTCCGAAGATAAATCAACAGAGGTTTCTGAGTGGGACGACGAGTCAGGCGAGGCTGTGGTTGCGTGATTGCAGTACTCCTCGCCGTTGCCATCGCCGCAGGCGTTCTCGGGTGGAAGTACGTTCTTCCGTGGTGGAAGAAACAACCGCCGCCGCCGTCGGGAAGCGAGCTTGTCGTTCGCGTTCTCGACGTTGGGCCAGTCAATGGCGATTCGATCCTGATCTCGTCGCCGGCAGGCAAGACGGTGCTGATCGACGCCGGCGATACGAGTAAAGGCAAGGCCGTCGTCGAAGCGTTGAAGCGCAACAACATTCAGCAGCTCGACTACTTCATCGCCACGCATCCGCATCCGGACCATATCGGCGGCGCCGCCGAAGTCTTCAAGACAGTCAAAGTTTTGAATGTGATCGACAACGGACGAGAGCCGAGCATCCCTCCGGAGCTTCTGCCGAAGCCGACGCCGACTCCAAAAGGCCGCCAGGCAGTTCCGAAACAGCCGTCCCGGAAACAGGTGGCGTCGATCATCAAGTTCTACGACGATTACAAAGCAGGCGTGAAAAACAGCGGCGCGAACTACGCGCAATCACAGCCTGGAACGAAAATCGATCTCGGCGGCGGCGCGTTCCTGACGATCCTCGCGCCGTACGAACCGTTCTTCACCAAAGATCAGATGAAGGCCGGCGGAAACGAACCGAACGCCAACTCGATCGTCGTGCGTCTCGATTACGGATCGTTCTCGATGCTGCTCACCGGCGACGCTGAAGACCAGACTGAACACAAGCTGTTGACGAAAGATGTGAACCTCGAAGCGCAGGTGCTGAAGGTCGCGCATCACGGTTCGAAGTACGCGACGTCAACCGACTTTCTCAATCGTGTGAAACCCGAGTTTGCGATTGTTTCGTGCGGCGCGTGGAATCGTTATGGACATCCGTCGCAAGCTGTGCTCGATCGCCTGCGTTCCGCGAATCCGTCGATGAAGCTTTATCGCACCGACCTGCACGGCGAGATCACGCTCAGCACGCGCGGTAAACAGAACGACGTGGCAGTTAAGACGGCAAAAGAACCGGGCGCGGATCTCTGGACAGGACGCACCGCGCAAAAAGACGATTCGACGCGCTCGGGATTCATCGCCTATGGCGACTTTGGTCCACCGCCGAAACAGAAATAATTTCGAATTTCGAAATTCGAAATTCGAATTTGACGACATGATCAAACCAATCTCATATTCTGACTCAGGCGTCGACATCGACGCCGCAACACGAGCCACCGACCGAATCAAAGAGCTGGCGCGCACGACGTTCAACCAGCGCACGCTTTCGGAGATAGGCAGTTTTGGCGGCATGTTCGACGGCGCGTTTCCAAACATGGCCCAGCCGGTGCTCGTCGCTTCCGCGGACGGCGTCGGCACGAAGCTCAAGATCGCTTTCGCCAGCGGCGTTCACAACACCGTCGGCCGCGATCTCGTGAATCACTGCGTCAACGACATACTCGTCCAGGGCGCTCGCCCGCTCTTCTTTCTCGACTACATCGCGACCGGAAAGCTGTCGCCCAACGTTGTCGCCGGCATCGTCGAAGGAGTGACGAACGGTTGCCGCGAAAATGGCTGCGTGCTGCTGGGCGGTGAAACAGCCGAGATGCCGGGGTTTTATCAGGAAGGCGAATACGACATCGCTGGTTTCATCGTCGGCGTCGTCGATCGCGCGAAGATCATCGACGGAAAAACGATCGCGCCCGGCGACGTTTTGCTGGCGCTGCCTTCGGCGGGTTTGCACACGAACGGCTACTCGCTCGCACGCAAGCTGTTCTTCGAAATCGCCGGTTACAAACCGGAAACGCCGCTGCCGAACCTCGAACTAACCGCGGCTGAAGCATTACTGCTACCGCACGTCAGTTACCTCAAACCCCTTGACCCGCTGCTCGACACCGGCTTGATCAAGGGACTGGCCCACATCACCGGCGGCGGACTAACCGACAACATCCCGCGCATCCTCCCTCCAGGGACTGCCGTGAAGATCAGAAAAGGCTCGTGGCCCGTGCTGCCGCTGTTCGAACATCTGCGCGAGCTGGGCAACGTCTCCGATAGCGAGATGTATCGCACGTTCAACATGGGCGTCGGCATGGTCATTGTCACAGCGCCCGAAAACGTCGCCGCGATTACTAATCAACTCGATAAGTGTTACGAGATCGGCGAGGTCGTCGAGCTCGGCGAGGGCAACCAGACGGTGTCGATCGAATGACGACACGGATCGCGATATTAATTTCCGGTCGCGGCTCGAACATGGTCGCGCTCGCAGACGCGAAAATCCCTGATGCGGAGATCGCGCTCGTGCTCAGCGATCACGTTGATGCCCAAGGCCTGGCCCTCGCGAGGGAACGCGGGATCAAAACGCTCGCGATCGAGCGGCGCGGACGTAAACGTGAAGAGCACGAACTGGAAATCATCTCCGTGCTTCGCGACGAACGCATCGATCTGATCTGTCTCGCCGGTTACATGCGCGTCCTCTCACCGTTCTTCGTCGACGCGTTCAGGATGCGCATCCTCAACATCCACCCGAGTCTGTTGCCGTCGTTTCCCGGCCTCGACGCGCAGCGGCAGGCGCTCGAACACGGCGTGAAAGTGAGCGGCTGCACGGTCCACTTCGTCGATAACACGCTCGACGGCGGGCCGATCGTTGCGCAACGCGTCGTGCCCGTGCTGGCGGACGACACAGTCGAAACACTTTCTTCTCGAATTCTGGAGCAGGAACACATATTGTATCCGGAAGCAGTCGCGTCGGTGCTGGCGCGCCTCAAACAGTGATGACCATAGACGAACAGGTTGCATACCTCGCAAAAGGAACCGTCGAGATCATTCGCGAAGCCGAGTTG
>DASURS010000252.1:0-13058 GCA_036279935.1 Pyrinomonadaceae bacterium | reverse complement strand
TTCTCAAACACCCGGCTGGCAAGCTGAAACGACTGCGTGGCATCTGTATCCAACAGATCAGATGCGAGGTTCAGTGTATCGGCCAAATCGCGCCTGTCATCCGCGGCGCCGGTCAATTGCCGGCGCGCTTCAAAATAGCGCTGTTGTAATTTTTGTGCAGCCACTGCGTCCGAAGACGCCATGGCGCCGATGAGCTTGGTAATAGTGGTTTCGAGTGTGTTCCGGCTTTTGGCATCTGTCCTGGTCGAAGAATAGCTTTCAAGCAGCTCGTCGAAATTTTTAGTCAGTTCGGCACGCGCGAGTTCCGGGTCTACTCTCCATACAAGACGAAAGGCGCGCGAATTAATCTCGGTGCGCTGACGAACGTCTGCGATATTTCCGGAATTGGTCCAAACAGCTTTCACGGTTTCGTACGCCTGTTCGCGCAGTTGCCGGCGATTGAGTTCTGCAACGCTATTTTGTTTTGTGGTGCTTTTCGGGGCGGGTGTTTGACCGTTGAGCGAACTACCCCAGAATGTGAGAAGAATGAGACTGAGAATTCTGGCGTACATAGATGAGCACCTCTGGAGGTTCGCCTTCTATAACAGATGATACTTGGATTTTCAACTCGATCCTGATATAAGACGTTCTCCTCCCAAGCTCCGACCATGCGATCGAAGGCATGGTCTCCAATTCACCCTGGCCCACATTCAGGAGTACGAAAATGAAAAGAACACTACGTTTACTCGTTGCGGCGCTGACGATCAGTTTGGCACTGGTCTTTGCGGCTTCCGGACACAGCGCCAAAACCTTGATCGGCCTCTTTGCGAAAACCGCCGGCCCATCCTTGTCCTTTGAAGACTACTCAAAGATGGACAGTAAGAGTGACCGGGCCGCGGCTTTCGCGAAAGAAACTCCGCACAACAAATCTTTACTCTGGAAACAGCACCTCGCATATTACGAAGCCAAACTGAATCTGAACGACCAGCAAAAAGAGTTTCTCAAGCGCGTGTCAGCGCTGCTTGACGAGAGCTTCTTCGCGACTCCGATCAACATGTCGGAGGCTGAATATCTCAAGTCCGCGCGTGGCAAGCCTTTCAAGGAACTGATGCAAAACGCGTCGAAGTTGTTTACGCCGGAGCAGTCCAGACAACTGTTTCTCACGCTCGGCGACGTCTCGACGATAACTGATTGGGGCTGTGGCGCGTCGCAGCCGGCGGTGAGCGAAGCGGAGCCGGGCGAAGGCAGCGGGCCGAATTATTCAGAGCCGAACAATGCTAACGCTTTTGAGACGTGTACCTGTACCGGCAGCATCTGTGGCTCAGGGTGTGGGTCGGGCACAACGTGCAAGATCGGCTTTCCGGGACCGCTCTGTCAGGAGGGTGGCGCGTGTGGCTGTTTCGATTTGTTCAACTGCACCGGCCTTTGTTTCCAGGATGGCGAAATACAGTAATCGATCTCGGGCGTGACGGAATTCATCTTCCGTCACGCCGCTCGCCTGCCATTGACCTTTCGCTGGGACCTCAGCAGCACCTATGGCGAGTCTCACATGTTTGAAAACAATATTCGTGTTACGGCGTCGCCGGCGGCGGCTCCAACTGGTCCGCCTGGCGGCGCAAGTCTTTCGCTTTCTGTTTGTCTCCCTTGATTTCGTACATCATCGCGAGCGTCCGCAGCAGACTCACCTCTTTCAACTTCAACCCGGCCGAGTGGTAAAGCGCCCGCGCTTGCTCGTAGTACTCGAACGCCTTCGCCCCCTCACTCGTATCGCGATAAAAACCTCCTGCTAATTCGAGCGACAAAGCCTGACGAGCAGCGTCTCCAGCCTGACGAGCGGCGTCCGCGTCCTTCAGATAGAAAGTGCCGAGTGTCTGTTCAGTTCCTTCAGTAACCAACGTCCCGATCTTTCGCAGGACTTCGATATGACGATACGAGCCAAACTCTTTCGTGCTGTACATCGCGAGCGCGCGATCGTAAGCGGCGCGCGCCTGAACCTTGTCGCCAACTTTCTTGTAAACGTCACCGACCGTCGCCCTCAAATCGGGTTCGCTCTCGCTCCTCACTGCGACGTAAGCATCGATGGTCGTTTGGAACAACTGTCTCGCTTTCGCGTTTCCCTCTTCAGTCTTCATTTCGAGATAGAGCTCTCCGAGCCCCTGCATGGCCGGTATGACGTTGTATATCAGGAGTTGCGACGCGAAGGAGATCCTGATTGTCTCTTCGTAAACGGCGATCGATTTTTGCTGGTCCGTCGTTGCAAGATTGCGGGCGATTACGAGCAGATTAGCGACGACCTGATGACTGTTTTGATAGTCCTTCAGCTTGTCCCGGCTGTTGCGGTAAGAATCGAACGCGTCACTGAACGCCTTCGACGCATCGACAGTCTTATCCGCGTCGTTGTACATCGTGCCGATCTCGTAAAACGTATTTCCTTCTTCGATACCGTTACCCAGTTGGTTGTAGACTTCGCGTTTCTGGCTAAGGTATCGAACGGCCGAGTCAGTATCACCGTGCTGTTTGTAAAACTGGGCGATCGCTGACAGGAGATTCGCCCGATCGAGACCACTGGAGCCGTTCAATACGTCAGCAAAGAACTGATTGACGGCTGTTTCATCTTTATCTTCTGCTGACTCGTGCAACAGCTCGCCGATATTGTTCACCAGCGTTGACACGCGCCTCTCCGACTCTGCGCGCGCTGAGTCGGACTTGGTCGTAGCGGTGATGTTGCGTTGTGCCGCCAGCGCATCCTTCAGGGCCAGAATCTGATTATCCGTATTAGACGCGTCTGCGTATGCTTTCGCGAGCTCTTCGTCAGTGCTCACTTGCCGCGCGAAGTTTTTTTGCGTGCGGTAAATGTCCCGCGCGTGTTGCAGGTAACGGATCGCGTTACGCCGCATGCGATGCTCTTTCGGCAGGTCTTTGTAGATCTCGGCAATCGCAAGGAACATCACCGCCTGACGCAACGGTTTGCCGGCGAGTTTGAAACTGGCGGCGGCTTGTTCGTACAGATTTATGACTTCCATGAGCGCTGCAGGGAACGGACCGCCGGATCGCGTCAGGGTTTGCTCTGGTCCCTGCTCGGCCGTTGCTTGTTTGTTTTTTCTCCGTTCCGCGTACTTCACCGACGCCATCTTTCGGAGCATCTCCGCCTCATCGCTGTATAGCTGAGCGTCCCGGTAGGCGTCCCGCGCGTGCGCGTAATGCTCCATCGCACGCTCAAAAACCTCTTTCCTGTGTGCCTCAAACACAGCATCTGAATTGCTGCGACGATCGTTTGGGCTGATTTGAAGCTCTTCCGGGGTTGACGTGAGAGCCAGGTCGCCAAGGTTCTGATAAATGTATCCTTGCCGTGCGCCAGACTCGCGGTCCGAGACATTTTTGTTTGCGGCCAACGCGGCGAGATATTTTTCCGTGGCGAGCTGATTATTGGCGCGCATTTCCTGGATCATCGTCTCTTCGTCCTTGTCCTTCGTCGAACTCAGCATGTACATCTGGGCGTATTGCTTCATCGCCTTCGCGGTATCGCTGTCGTCCGAGTCGTCGAACTGGTTGCCGTCCGTCAGATCCGAAAGAAAGAGAAAAATCGGAACGCGATCGCGATAGATGTCGGCAATGCTGGTCAGAGCGAATATGTCTCCCGACGGTTCTCGTGTTTTTTGCGCGTGCTGGTGTAGTTGGTTGAAGTAATCAAGCGCCTCAGTCTCTTTTCCTTCCTTGAGCGCGCTGAGACCCTGGCCTTTCAAAGCCTCGCCGGTCTGGCGTTGGAGCGCCACCTGCGCGACTGTGCGTTGCCTGTTCGCTTCGGCGAGTGCGGTATCAGTCGCCCGCTTTTGCGTCTTGAGCTCGGTTAGCGCCTTGTCCGTTTTGGTTTTTTGGTCGCTGATTTCGATCAGGTTGTGTTCCGCAACACCCTTCAGGTAATTGGCCTCGTCTCTCAATCCGAGCGCGTCAGCCTTGGCCTGTAAAGCAATATTCTTTTGGACGTCAGCCTCGTTCTTTGCAGCGATCGCTTTGCGACTCTGTGCGAACGCGATGGTGCCGGCGATGACCGAAGCTAAACAACCGATTGCGAACACAAGCGCCGTCAAACGCGTGCGCCTGATCTCCCGCTTGCGCCGCTCTTCTTCACGCCGTGCATCAGCATCGCGCTCCGCCACGCTTTTATCGAGAAAACTCATCGCTAACGGGAATTGCGGATGGTAGCGGCGCGCCCAGGTCTCGTTCGGCTTGCTCTTTTCACGCCACGCCAGCGCGACCTGAAGATCCGGATCGCGCCAGAGCCCGGCGCCGCCCTCACTCCAAAGCACCGCGGTTTCAGCAACACGCAGGTAGATGCGCGCCGAACGCGCTTCTTCGTCGACCCATCCCTTCAACCTGGCCCAACCTCTGATCAGACTTTCATGCGAGATGTCGATCAGTGATTTCGATTGGAGCTCGACGCCCGCGGCGGGCACGAGAAACGACCGCCCGGGACGACGAAACGTCTCTATAACCGTGACGATCTCAGACTCGCTCGCGTCCACGACGGCGCTCAGTTCACCGAGCGTGACCGGCCGGCGAATTTCACGATTGTCTGTGCCCTTTTCAGTCAGTGCTTTGAAGATACTTTCGGCAACCTGGCGCGATCTGTCGTTCGGCAACTCGTTGAATGCCTCATCAGCGTGAACCGAGAGCGCCCGCGCCATTCCTTCGACGGCGTCGCAGCAACACACGTCGAGTGCGTCGCCGTGGTGGACGTTTTTGTGAGGAATCCTGACGGTCTTGCCGTTCTCAGTAGTTTCGATGTAGAGCCTTTTTTCTTTTGCTTCGTCCCAGATGCGCATCAGCAGGTGTTGCAACACCGGCAACTGGTCCTGATCGTCGCCGACGTCGTTGAGTAAACGAGCGACGAGACGAGGAGTGATCCGGCCGTGCGCGACGCTGATCGGACCGGTCATCGCTTCACGCAGTTGATCGCGAGTCAGTCGCGGGATCAGGTACTGGCTTTCGTTGATCGCTTCCGGAAGCCCCCAGAACTGGGAACAGTCGCCGAGATAATCGGAACGCATCGTGAGCACGACGTAGATCGGAAGCTCGCGTTGCCGAGCCGCTTCGAGAAGCAGTTTGACGAACGCGGCAGCTTCGTTTACGTACTTCGCGTCTTTGGCGACGCGCGCGAATCGAAACAACTCTTCGAACTGATCGACGATCACGAGCACGTTCTCGTTTTCCGTCATCAGCGCCTGCCGCACAGTGTCGATCAAACCACGGCTGCCGCGTTGCAAGGTCGCTTCGGCGAGCGCAGTCTGTAACGCTGCGTTCTCTTGAACGTCCGAGCCGAACACAGCGGGATCATTAAGTGCCCGCGCGAGGTTGCCGACGGGATCGTTGCCGGGTCGCGCGACGGCGATGCGCCAGTTTGAACCCGCGCTCGACATGAACCCGCCGAGTAGCGCAGGCATCAAGCCCGCGCGCACCAGCGACGACTTGCCGCTGCCGGACGTGCCGACAACGGCGAGGAAACGAGTGCGGCCGAGCTTGCTGATCAGTTGCTCGCTTTGGCCGTCGCGGCCGAAGAAGAGATGGCTCTCGTCGAAGTCGAACGGACGCAGACCGGGAAACGGATTAACGGGAATCGCGAGTTCGGCGAAGGTTTCGGTGGTTTCGATACTCATTGCGATTCTCCTTTCGCTTTGCGGATCTGCGCAATGAACGGTTCAAGCGTGGCAGGATCAAAGTTTCCGTAATTTCGCATGACGCGAGCTTCCAGCGTCTTGAACTTTTGTTTCAACGGCGTCTCGTCGCCGCCGATGTAGATCGCCTTTTCAAGCAACGGCGTGGTGCGTCCGTAGCCGGGAAGCTTCAGCAACTCCCGCAGTTTCATCCGCAACCAGCCTTCGCTGGCCTTGCCGTGATAGATCAAAACTGCGTCGCACAGCAGCAGGTTGTCTTTGTGATCCTCGAGGATCTCGGCATCGGCGCCGTCCATCAGCGGCAGTGTCGTTTCGTAGCCGGCATCGAGGAGATAACTCTGTATCGGTTCCACTGCTTCCGCGTCCTGCTGATCGCAGATGACGTAAACGCGAACTGTGCTTCCCTGGCCCGACTCGACCGCCGCCGGCTTTGCTTTGCGTTCCAGCTTCGACTGGATGATGGTTTTGAGGTCTTCGAGTTTGACCTGCAACAACTCGGAACCGTTGTGTGACGAGAAGCTGTTCTGTAGATCGCTAACGAACTTTTGCTGGCGTTCGTCCTGCGGCTGCAAGCCCGGCGGCATCCAGATCAAGCGCGAAAACTGCGCGTCGTCGCCGCGTTCGACCGCGAGCTCTTCCTGGAGTCGAACGATCGAGCGCTCAGTCTCCATTTCGGGAATGATGCCGTAGTGTTTGCCGATCAAATGGATCGAGAGCTGGCTGTTCTTGAGATAGTTGCTGACCGTCTCTCTGAACGCGGTCACTTCGAGCGGCAACGCTTTGTCGGGCAGAACGACGTGTCCGAATTGGGCCAACTCTCGACGTACTTTGTCGCGTTCTTCGCTGAGGTCCGACGTTGTTTCGGCGAGATAGATCGTCGCGGCGGAGGACGTTTCTGTGACGGGAGTCGGGCTCTCAAGGAACCTGATTAGTTCGTGAAGGTCCCAGGCGAGATCTTCAAACTTGTTCCAGTAACGTTTGTCTTTGTCGCCCTGCGCGCTGATCTCGTGATCGAATTCATGGACGCGGCCTGACGCTTCGTTCCGTTCGTAAAACTCGTACGGCAGGAAGTCGCGCAGCTCGGGCGGATGTTGCTCGAACGGAACGTACGTTTTGACGACGCGAAACACGCGGCTTTTGTCGCCCAGGCGTTCGGCGCTTCGTTGGTTGAGCGCGCGGAAGAAGCCTTCGATCTCCTCGCGACAGGAGTCGGATTCGATGTAACGCGGCGAGACGACGGACAGCAGAATCGCGGAGCGCTCGAGCTCGATCACGATCGTCTCGTCAAAAACTTCGAAGCCTCTCAGCCTGCGGTCGCGCCAGATGTTCGGCGGTTTGCCGAGCAGTTGCGCGAGCCGGATTTCGAGTCGTTCGTGGAGAAGATCGATCCAGCCTTTAGTCCCGCCCGGGAACGTTCGGTTATCGATGTGGGCGTAACTAATGAAAAGATCGTTGGGGAAGCTGCTGGGGCCCATAGTGCCTCCGGTAGGGAATCACTCGCTCTGGGTTGCGGGGCGCTAGCGCTCAGTACGTGTTTTCAGCAGCGCGATCGGTTAGCTCGCTGCGGACGAGGTTGTAAGCGCAAGACAAGCGCCGTTTCAAGCAAATGGCGGACAGGCTCCCGAAGGAGCGGTTTGAGCCTGATCTCGCCTCCACTGGGGGATTAATATAAAGCAGACTCGACAGGCATCAAAGCATTTGGGCACACCCGGCGTCTGCGGAAGCCTGGCGTCCGATCTAGGGCTCGTTAGTTATGGGATTGAGCGGAAGTTTTGTTACCGGTTTCCCGTCATTTCGCGTTGCCTCAAAAGTCGGAAATACCACCAACGGCAGTTGGTGGAAGTTTCACTTACCACCAAAAACAGGCTGAAAAATGAACCATCCACCAACTGCCGTTGGTGGAATTCGCAAAGACTAGCTGGCCTGTCTGTAGGTCGCATTTGAAGCATCCACCAACTACCGTTGGTGGGATTTCCGACTCTTGAGGTAAGGCTCCGTCATTTGGGATCGTTCTTCGAGACGTTTTGCAGAAACTTGACGGCAGCGTCGAGAATCTCGTCGCGGCCTTCCGTTACGCCGCGGATCGTACGCTCGACTCTGATGTGCGGCTGTATTCCGAGTCGCTGCAACTGCCGTCCATCCGCGTGGCGCACGTTGTGACCGCTGAAACCGACGACTAAGTTACCCGGCAGGACCATGTTCGTGACGTCGCCATTCGCGCCGGCGGTTGGCGTGCCGATGAACGTCACGTTCGTCGCTGTCTCGAGAAAGAGACAAGTGTGCTCGGCCTGGCTGATCGCGTCTTCGTTGATCAGCACCACGACCTTGCCGCGGTAGACGTCGCCTTGCCGTTCGGGCAGCCGTTGTGAGAATGCATAACTCGCTGAGTCAGCCACCTCGCCGTTGCTCAGGTTCGTGGCTTCGAGGATCGGCCGCGAGAAGAGTGCGCCGATCACGTTTTTCTTTTCCGTCAAACGCGGAGCGACGGTCCAGGCGGTGCCGTTTGGATACCCGCGCATGTCGAAGATTACGGCGGGCGTGTTTTTGATCGTCTCGAACATCTTGTCGACTTCACCGGCTTGCAGACGATCGAGATCGACGTAGCCGTAACCGCTCGGCAACACTTGAACGATCGGCGTCGAGCGTTCCATTAACGTGGGCCACTTCGGATCCATGATGGTTTGCGATCTGGCGAGCTCGACGTCGCGCACTTCGCCGTTCGCGCCCTGCAACTTGAGCTTCAGCACGCTGTCCTTTGGTCCAAGCAGCAAGCGGAGGTGAACGTTTCTCATCAGCCACTGCTGTGTCGAGGCGGAGACGTAGCGCGACACGGAGTCTCGCTTCTTTTCGATCGGTTCGCCGTCGACGGCCAGGATCACGTCGCCCACCTTGATTGGCAACTTGTCGTCAAAGACCTTCGTGACGACGGATTTGCGTTCAACGTATCCGGTAAGCACAGGCGGCAGGAACATGCCAAACTTTTCGGTCGAGGCGTTGGCATTGCGCACTCCGCCGTGCGAGTCGTGCATTTCGGTAATCAGCTCGCGGACGGTGAGCTGGTAATCGACAGCGTCTTTGTTTGCTTCGAATTTCGGGATGTAGCGTTGCAGGACCGTTTCCCACGAGTCGCCGATCAGGTCTTTGTATGGGAAGAAGTAGTTGATGACGTTCCAAAAGCGGAAGAGCGCCAGCAGGCGATACTCGACGTTCGGGTAGAGCATGTCTGCATACGGTTTGTCGGTTTGGACGATCTGCGTCGTGGTTGCGCCGGCCGGCTTTGATTTTGTTTTTGGATTGGTTTGAAGCGCTTTCGTGGCTTCCTTCAACGCTGCGTCGTCTGCTGTTGCTGGTTTTACGACAGTAATGTCCGGTTGCAGATCGATCGATCCGTCAGGGTTGACGAGTTCCGCGGTGCGCATTCGGACTTTTACATTTTCCGGAAGGTCGATCGTGAAGGTGTCGCTCGCCGGTGGTTCGCCTTCGAGCACGACTTGAGCGCGGCCCGATGACTGAAGCCCGCCGAGAATGTCGCCGAGTGCCGGTGAATGTTGATTGATGATGAAGGCGATTGGTGGTGTTTTCGTCCTGGACCTTCCGGCGATTGTTTTTGGAGTCGAGTTAAGAAGGGCTGAGTAGTAGAAGTTTGCGCCACCGGATGATTGCGGAGCGTAGCCGTTGTGTAGGCGATAACGCGCCGCGCTGAGTACAACATCTGAGTCGAGTATCGAGGTGAGCGTCTGACGCAGGAAGTTATCGATGTGATACGCCTCAATTTCTGCGGCCATACTCTCGCTGCGAGCGTCGATGATGATGCCTTTGCTGGCCGGTAGCTGTTCGTTGACTTTCCCTGCAAAAGCATTCAGCGCGGAAATGTCTTTCGCGATCGCTTGAGCGATATGTGCGGCCTCGATGATCAGCACGCCATTTTCCATCCGCACGAGTCTGGCGTTATCGGGCGGCGTCTGCGTGTTAGTTGTCTTCGCTTCATTTTCGATGTCCGCGCGAGTGCTTTTATCATTCAGCACCGCGAGCATCTGATTCAGCGCCGCTTCGTAATCCTGCGCACTCCTGGCGCCGTTGATCCGCGGAATCGCCTCGACGAGCGCCTTGTCCCAATCAACATCGCGGTACGCGAGGTAAGGATGGAAATACTTCACTGTTCCCCAAACCCTCGCCAGTCCAGCAAGCCTCGCGATGCGCAGCTCGTCCAGGGAAGCCGCCGGCGCAGTCTGCTTCTGCGCGAGGGTGCTCTGCGCAAACGTCGAAAGCACAACAATTAACGAGAGGACGAATGTAAGGCGCTTGTGTTTATTCATTTGAGTAGCTCAACTTCAGAGAGAGATCTGTCCAGCAACCCGATCCTGTAAGTTGCTGAATTATCTCTCTTATTACCGCGGATGGTAAGGTTTGTGGATATTCACTCAATGGCTGTGAAAATTCCCGCAACAAGCACAGGCGTGCAAGCTACCTTGTTACTGTGGCTCGTTGCTAGAAAACGATACCGGCGAGTTGTTTCAAGAGCTCCTTCAGCGGCATGACCGTGAGTGCGAGCGGAAGTAGCGGCAGGAATAACGCCACTCCCAACTGAATAATCGAGTCTCTGGTCACCAGCAGCAGACGCATACCGCGCACGACCTCGAAACTATTTGCCAGGTCTGCGAGGGACTGGATATCGGCACTGCCAACCAACGTCTCCTCCCTCGGTTTCGTTCCCCGCAACCACTTCGCATCGAAGTCCCGGACGTATGATTCAGCCAGAGTGCCATATTCGCGCAAGCCGGTCCGCTTGGTCTGCGCCAGCTGCGGCGCAAACACGAGTAGTGGTCCAAAAATCAGGCACAGCAGAAACACGGCCATGGCCGCGATTTCAACTTCAAATTCGGTCAACGTTGCACCGCTGAAGAAAATGCGATTTGCGATTTGACTGGAAACCATTGCGCCGTGTGCGGCGACCAGCAACGCGAACGCATAGACCGTCTGTGAAAGAAAACCGAGACCGCCCACGCGATCCGGATGTGTCGGCACAAGCGCCAACTTGATCCTCGATACCTGCCACAGAAAGCGGGCCCAGATGAAAATACGAAAATACCAGCGGATTAAAAGGAACTGGAATATCGGCAGACTCGCGTAGCTATACCACAACCCCGCTGGCGATACCGTCGATCCTCCCAACGACCCCGGCGCATACCATGAATTCGCCTGCAGCACGGTATATTGGCGCCAAATGACCGAAACACCGACGCCGTAAACGATGGCGATCAGCAGAACCTCGGCGGTGATGGAATTCCTTAAACGAAACGCTGATCTAATGGCGTTGTCGAACCGGGGCAAATCGTCGTCAGGAATCAAATTTCTTTCCAGAAATGAATTGGCGATGGGACGCAGCCGCTGGTGTACGACGACTTCGGCGATAATCAGTAGCGGAACGACGACGAGGAACCGGATATGGACTTCCAAATCCAGCAGAAAGGGCACGGCGACGCGTTGACCCCACAAAACGCCTTGAAATGCAGAAAGCAGGAGAAGCGGAAGCCACGCCAGCAGCGCGGCCGCAACCACACGCTTGCGGACCATCGACAGGGCATCGTCCGACAAGTGCGCGCGCCGCGCCAGTTGATAGAGTGGCCCACCTAAGACAACCGAAAAATTCTGCGCGTCGTTGACGACGTCGGCCGCGGTTACGCGCGTTTTTAAAGGTTTCGGGTTTTCACGAGTTTCAGCGGGCGTGAACTGCTGAGCCTTAGTGGTTCGTTCGGTAATCATCGCGCGCAAATCGCCTCGTTTTCCCGGTTACGGACAGATCACTACGCGATGTGGCAAGTTTGATGCCTCGCACGAGACCCGGAGAATCGGCGAGGAACTCCCGAATGCTTTGCCAAAAAGTCGGGAATCCCACCAACGACAGTTGGTGGATGCTTCAAATGCGACCTACTGACAGGCCAGCCAGTCTTTGCCAATCCCACCAACGGTAGTTGGTGGATGGTTCATTTTTTCAGCCTTGTTTTAGGTGGTAAGTGAAACTTCCACCAACTGCCGTTGGTGGGATTCTGGGAAATGGTTCGTCGAACTCGTAGGCTGAATATAACTATCCACCAACTGCCGTTGGTGGGATTCTGGCAAATGGTTCATCGAACTCGTAGGCTGAATATAACTTCCACCAACTGCCGTTGGTGGGATTCCCGACTGTTGCAGCAAAGCTACTCCCGAAACCTAATGTGGGGCTTTGTTATCTGTCGCCGCAGCAACGGGCGGAAGATCCGAACTGAACATGTCCGCTACGCATTTCCAGCTACCGTCCGCCTGCTTCTTCCAAACCTCGAGCAACTTACCCTTGTCGGTCATTGGCTTGCCGGCGGCGTCGTTCTGAGTAATCTCGTAAGTTCCGGTCAGGTAGCCTAAGTCACCCGAGCGGGCCACTTCGACCTTTGTAGCTTTCCAACCACCCGAGAAACCGGGCGCGCTCAGCATTCCCTTCCACATTTCACGGATCGCTTCTTTGCTTGTGAGCGCGGGGCTATTTGGAGGCAGCACGATGGCATCGTCGGCGTAGTAGGAAACGGTTTTGTCGACGTCTTTGGCGCCGGCGGCTTTGGACCACTCGGCATCAAGATTCTTCAGAGTTGCTTCATCGGCGGCACGAGTATCCGCTACGGTTTGATTCGGTGTCTGGCAGGCAGACGATAACAAGGAAAGCGCAAGAAGGATCAGGAGTGTTGTCGATGTCGATAAACGAGGAGAAAACAGTCCAGGCATTTGGGGAACCTCAGTGTTGGGAGTAGACAAACGTCGTAACCCTATGCTGGACTGCGTAAGTTGTCAACGGACCAATGATTTCGCAGAAGCTCAAATCGTTCGCGCGCAAAGTAATCACTCCGCACAAATCAATGCGGGCAACGTTTGCGCCGTTCTACACGGAGAACCGCTGGGGCGATCCGGAGTCTGCATCGGGCCCCGGGTCGAACCTCGAACGCACAATCAAACTCCGAAACGAGTTGCCGGCTCTTCTGGACGAGATCGGCGCGCGCACACTACTCGACGCTCCGTGCGGCGACTTCAACTGGATGAAGCACACCACACTCAACGTCGAGCAATACATCGGCGTGGACGTCATTCCCGAGATCATCACCAGAAACCAGAGCCTCTATGCTAACGAGCGAACGCGTTTCGTTTTTCTCGACTTAACACGCGATGAACTGCCATGCGTCGATGTGATTCTGTGTCGCGATTGCTTCATTCACTTCTCGAACCGCCACGTTGTCGCGGCGATCAGGAACTTCAAGCGGAGTCGATCCACCTACCTGCTCACAAACACTTATCCCGCCTGGGAACGAAATAAGAATATGCAAACCGGAGAGTTCCGCTATCTGAACCTGCTGCTGCCTCCGTTTAACTTTCCACCGCCGCTCA
>DASURS010000251.1:0-9359 GCA_036279935.1 Pyrinomonadaceae bacterium | reverse complement strand
TTGTTATAGAAAAGGGCCCGGTCGAGAGCTTTGGCCACGCCAAGTTTGGTGTGGTCAATGCTCTAAAATTACGCTAAGCAAGGTACTGCATATGCGTTCGATCCCATTTTTCATTCTAATGGTAGCTATCGTTACGCGAACTGCTTCTGCTCAGCAAGCAGATTCTCCCAATCTCTGGTTGATTCGCTCGCAAACCATCACCGCAGAGCTGATCAAGGACTCAGCAGATCTGGCTACATTTGAACGGGCGTTGCTATTGGCCGGATTGGCAAAGCGTTGGTGGCGAGATGATTCTGAAAAGGCCCGTTCGTGGATCGTTAAAGCTATCGAAATTGTTGAAGTGATACCCAACAAAGAGAACGCGGATGAGCGTCGAGCGCGACTCCGAACTGCACGCTCGCTCCTGCAAATCGTCACACCAATCGATCAAAAGTTAAGCAAACGCCTGATTGCGCTGCTGAGTGATCGCGCTGAGCAAATATCCGAGGGTGAACGCGAAGCCAATGCTGACGGCTTAATCAACGCTGCAAACGTCCTGGTTGATAGTGACCCAAAACGCGCCGCTGAGCTAGGTGCTCTAGCATTACGCGTCGGGCGTCCAACTGAGATTCAGGGACTGATTGTCAGACTGAGGTCACGAGAGCCAAAACTCTCAGATGAGTTATTTCGTCAAACTCTTGTCGTCGCACGACAAACGCTCGATGTCGGATTATTAAACTCGCTCTCGCATGCGGCCTTCCCTGAATCACGGACCTTCGGAGCAGTTTCGAAAATTCCAACCTCAGATAATCTGCGAGCGGAAGTGTTGCGGCTTTACCTCGCTTATCTGCAGTCGAACCCGATCAGCGCCGAGAACCGAAGCTCCATTTGCAGAAGTGGCGTTTCTTTTATCGCTCCTGTGCTAACTGAGTTCGACAGACTCGTCCCGGAGCAGGCGTCGAACGTGCGTCAATTTATTCACCGGTGTCAATCGGATAGTCCATTGACTCGCCAGCGCCTTGAGGACGCGCAGCGCGACAAACCACTTAATACAGTTGAAGATTTGTTGAAGGCGGCCGCTGATAGTGAAGACATAAAAGTCCGCACGGTTTATCAGTACCGCGCCGCTTCTCTCGCTAAGAGCCAAAACGACATTGAGCAAGCGCTTAAGATTCTCGATAGCATGAGCGCCGAATCTCGCGAGTTCATGGGCGAGTCATGGCTGTCTTATCGTTGGGATTGGGCAGCTCTGGCGGCCTTGAATTACTTCAAAGCCGGTGACATTTATCGAATGCGATTGGTTATTAACGATGTCCCCTTGAATCTGCAGCCGTTCGCAAAAATAGCATTTATACAGCAACTGCCGGCGACGACAGACAAAGACACAGATCCTACCTTGGAGTTTCTTGACGACGCACGGACCGGTTTACGTCGTTCCTCTTTTACCGACAATGAGAAATGTGGTTGGTATTTCAGCCTGTTGCCCTTGACCGTCAAGTATCAAACTGCACAGGCGACAGATGTGCTTAGAGAAGCAGTTTCTCTCCTCAATCGTATTGAGAACCCGCGAGATAAAAAGGGCAATAACGATGGCTCCAATGTATTGATCGACTCTTTGTCAAAGAACCTTCCCGCCTCACTCCTTGAAATGGACGAATACATCGTCAAGGAAGCCGTTTCATCAATCGTTTCGCCCTCAGCGCGTGTGAAGGTGCGATTGGAACTACTGGCTGCGTGTCTGGAACGGTTGAAAAATACAAGCAGAACGACTGCGCGGAACTCCAATTTATAGCGCCGATAGATATGAGAGTCTTATTTGAAAAAGGAACAAAGCGGCTTACGCTGAACATGCTCATCGGCGCGATCGTTGCGTTTGGAGTGGGTGCGTTGTCGATGCAAGCTTTATTGTTACGTGGCCTGGGTTTTAGTAAACCCGAAATCAAGAGTCCCATGCTCACCGAGGGTTTCGATTTTGGTTATTTTAGGTCGTCAGGAATGGAGTGGCGTGGACCTGACGTTGGAACGAAGATCGACCTAACTCGGTTTCATATGAAAGACGGAACGACGCTAGCCAGCCTGATGAGCTCGGGGCCAATCGTTCTCGTTTCCGTCGATCGTCGTTGCGCGATGTGTCGAGCTTCGCGTGATGAAATGAATTTGCTGCGCGAAAAACTGACCACTATGGGTATTAAATATTACCCGGTCTGCTTTGGGGAAGAAGCGTCTCCATCGGACTTTTTCGATTACAGCGACTCGCTAGAGCTTGGGGCGCCAGGCCTCCTGTGGAAACACGATGGAGGTCCTCCGCCTGACGCGCTTCTGCGAATGGTAACCCCATCGCATTTGTTACTGAACAACGACGGTACAGTGATTCGCGTTTGGCCTGGCTCTTATAAAGAAAAGGCCATCCGAGATCGAATACCTATCAAATCATGGCCGACATTTCAGTTGCTAAAGACACACTAACAGCACTAGTCCCACAGACGATCACACCCTGAACAGTTATCGCGATGTCGCTCGAACACATCCCAGATGCGCGCTCCCGCACACCCTGTAGTACACCTTGCCTGAGATCATCACTCCGTCGCGCGCGACGTGGGTTGAAGATATTTGTCGACCCAGTCGAGGATCGTGTTGAACCATAGTTGAAGGTTTTGTGGTTTCAGGACCCAGTGGCCTTCGTCGGGGAAGATGAGGATCTTCGAGTCGATCCCTTTCCGCTGCACTGCCGTGAAGAGTTGCATGCCTTCGCCGATCGGTACGCGATAGTCGAGCTCGCCGTGAATGATCATGATCGGCGTGTTGAAGTTTTGCACGAATTTGTGCGGCGACCAGCGGCTGTACTGCGCCGGGTTGGTCCATGGCGTCCCTTTGAACTCCCACTCCGGAAACCACAGTTCCTCCGTGCCTCCGTACATGCTCTCCAGGTTGTAAACGCCGTCGTGCGAGACGAGCACCTTGAACCGGAAGCGCGGATCGTTGTTGTGGCCCAGGATCCAGTTGATCATGTAACCACCATAACTCGCGCCAGCCGCACCCACGCGATTCCGATCCAGATAGGAATTACGCCGCAGCACGTCGGCAACGCCGTTCATCAAGTCGACGAAAACTTTCCCGCCCCAGTCGCCGCTGATCTCGTTGACAAACTGTTGCCCGTAGCCCACCGAGCCACGCGGATTCGGCGCGAACACGACGTAGCCGGCATTCGCGAACACTTGCGGGTTCCAACGATAGCTCCAGTTGTCGTACCACGCGCTCTGCGGCCCACCGTGAATCAACACCAGCAGCGGATACTTCTTCGCCGGATCGAAATTCGCCGGCTTGACGATGAAGCCGTGAATCTTTCGGCCCATCGCTCCGGTCCACTCGACGTCTTCCGCCGCTTTCAGATTCTCTCCACTGATCAACTGCGTGTTCACGGAAGTGATCGGTTTCATCCCGCTGCCGTCGACGTTGACGGTGTAAACCTCCGGCGGCGCGATCATCGAGCTGCCCAAAAACACTAGCCTCCGTCCATCAGGCGTAATGCGAAGACCGGACGCAAAAACGTTCGGCAGGATCCGCTCGGGTGCGCCGCCACCGGCGGCGACACGGAAAATCGGCGCCTTCCCATGCTCACCCGCTGTGAAATAGATCTGATTGCCGTCTGGCGAGAGCACCACGTCGTCAACCTGCTGATCGAACCCTTTCGGCAACTCGACACTCGCACCGGTGGCGCGGTTGTACGCCATCAACCGCCAGCGATCCGCTTCGAAACCCGCCGTCGCCTGCGAACGATAGATGATGTACTTCCCGTCGCGCGTGTAGATCGGACTCGCGTCGTAACCGCGATTGCGAGCGGTGATGTTCTTCGCCGGGCCGCCCGACAACGGCATCACGTAGATATCGCTGTTGGTCGAGGTTGCTTCAACTTTGTCGGGATTGCGAAGGAATGCGATCTCCTTCGAGTCGGGCGAGAACGCGTAGTCGACACCACTCGCGGCGGCGTACGGAGGCGAATCGAAATCACCTTCGGTTATCTGTTTGGCCGTGCCGCCGTTACTCGCAACCACAAACACGTGCGTACGTTTCACGTCGCGCCACTCGTCCCAGTGTTTGTAGAGCAGCCGCGTGACGATGTGCGCTTTGACTTTGCTGTTCTCCGCCAGCTCGTCGCGCTTCTTGTTGCATTCGTCGTCCTTACAATCGGGATAGACGTCCGACGTAAACGCGATCCATTTGCCATCGGGCGACCACACGGGCGCCGCGGCGCCGCTCGAGATCTTCGTGACCTGCTCCTTATCGCCGCCGTCGTCGCTGTCCATCGTCCAAACCTGGCCGCCGGTCGTGAACGCGATCTTCTTTCCGTCAGGCGACCAACGAGGAGCGGACGACGAGCTCTTGCCGTTCGTCAGTTGTTTCATCTCGCCGCCGTCGATCGACGTCACGTAAATCTGATTGACCACTCGATTGTCTGCGACATTGACGTCGCCGGCGGTGAATGCGACGTGTCTGCCGTCAGGCGAGAGCTGCGGATCCCCAACGCGTCGAACTTTCAACAGATCGTCAACCGTGTAGCTCCGGTTCTGCGAAAAGGCGACGGAGCACAGACCGATCAAAAGGATGGCAAAGATGGCAATAGAGCGTTTCATGGATCTTCCTCTGCAAGATGGTTTCTAACTAGCAGGGTGCTAAAGACCGTCTGGCAACACCTCTCTGCGCAAACTCTGATGCGGGCTCTGCGGCTCTGCGGTGGGCCTGTTCTGTAGGAATTTCACCGCGGAGACGCAAAGAACGCCGAGGCAGCGCAGAGAAATCTTTACTTCTAAAGATCAAATTTACTTCAGCAGCCTGCTAGCGGGAAAGCGTGAGTTATTATTACATAAGACAAAATGATTCGTCGCCTGATAGTCGCTCTCGTAAAGACCGCGCTGAGGATCTACTTCCGGCGGATCGAAGTCACCGGACTGGAACGCGTCCCGCTCGACACGCCGGTGATTTTCGTCCTGAACCATCCGAACGCGCTCGTCGACCCGGTCTTTCTGCTCTGTCTCGCCCCGCGACGTGTCTCGTTTCTCGCCAAGGCCCCTTTGTTTCGGATGCCCGTTATCGGCTATCTCGTGAAGGCGATGGACTCGCTGCCCGTCTACCGCCGCCAGGACGAAGGAGAGGACACGAGCAAGAACGAAGAGACGTTCATCGCTGCTCGGAAACTGCTCGCCAGTGGGGGAACGATCGGGATCTGTCCCGAAGGCGTCTCGCACGACGCGCCCGGACTGAAACCGATCAAAACAGGCGCGGCGCGCATCTCGCTCGCCGCAGTGTCGACGGGCGAAGTCTCGGATCTGAAGATCGTCCCGGCTGGTCTCTACTACACCTCGAAGACGCGCTTCCGCAGTTCAGCGTTGCTCTACTTCGGCAAACCGATCAAAGTCGAGCCGGTGCAACTCGAGCCAGACGGCAGTCCGCCGCGCGATACCGTGCGAGAGTTGTCAAGGAAGATCGAGAAAGCGTTGCGCGAAGTGATCCTCGACGCACAACACGAAGAAGCACTACTGACGATAGCGCGCGCCGAAAGAATCTTCTCCTCCGACTCGAACGACAACGACGACAGTCTCAAAGACGAACTGCGTTTACAACAACTGTTCATCAAAGCGTATTCGATTCTGCAAACTCAGCAACCGGAACGACTGCGCAAACTCGAAACGCGGATGATCCGTTTTGAAGAAGAGTTGAAGCAGGCGGGCGTGGATCCTGAAGAACTGGCGGCGCCGCGCTCGACGCGGAGTGTGTTTCTCACGATCCTGAAGCGGTCGGTGTTGTTTCTACTGATGCTCGGGCCGGCGGCGTTGGGCACGGTGGCCCATTATCCCGCTTACAGTCTCGGCGGCTATCTAGCGACCAAGTTCTCGCCTGACTCGGAAGACATCATCTCCACGGTCAAAATCATCTCGGCGATGCTGTTGTTTCCGTTGACGTGGTTGATTCTGGCGGTCGTGGCCTATGTGACGCTTGGCTGGGTGGCGGCGGTGCTGGCGCTGGTGGTGGTCCCGGTTTGCGGTTACGCCGCGATCGTCTTTTTCGAGCAGTTGGACAGCTCGATCGCCGGCGTGCGTGTTTTGACGTTTTTCCTCGTAAAAAGGCGGTTTTTTGTGAGGTTACTGGCTGAACGAAAGGCCATCAAGAACGAGATCATCTCGCTTGGCAAAGAAACCCCGATTACCAGCGAGTAACAATGGCCTGGCAAACGTGGTCACGTGGGGGATCAGGCGGGGACCCGGTTGGACCATATTACTTCTTGCGCGCTTTTTTCGACGACTTAGTGGACTTGGCGCCTGACTTCTTCTTGGTTCCACCACCACCGGAGCCTGTTTTGACGCTCCGGCCTCTGCGGCCTTCGCTTCTCAGCTTTCCGGCATCCATCAGTTGTTCATAAGCTCCGCGAACGACGTTGCGCGCGACCTTCAAGGTATTTGCTAGTTCGCGCTCACTGGGGAGAAGAGTTCCCGCAGCTAACGTGCCCGCGTCAATCAGCGCATTCAGTTGTTCGCGAATCTGCCGGGTCATCGACTCCGGGCGCTTTCGGTTGACACGAACGTTCAGTCTCGTTGACACCTTCTTCACTCCTTCACACTCTCGATTTGTTCTTGGGGGTTACGTGAAAGATTCTAAGCAGCAACTATGCGAGTGTCAAACACTTTTCAGACCAGTATGAAAAGGTTAGACCACCGTGAACTTGTCGTGATAACAGAATTAAGGCGAAGTACTTAGAAGACCATGCTTGCGGAGGATGTCCACGGTACGGTCCATAGGCAGCGCTTCGACCGTGTGGCCCCGTCCCGTAACCGTGGTGGCCCTAAATAAAGAATTGTAGATTGCTTCTTCAGTTGCCTCGATGACGGCCATGAAAAGAGGAGACATCGCGTCGTTCCCAACCGTTTTCACATCGCGCGTCAGACTTCCGTCCCGTTGGTTCGGTACGCGAACGCGCACTTCGGGCGCGGTTGAAAAGGCGATGACGTAGTCTCCACTGCCGTTACTCCCGGAACTGCCGGTCCGGGCAAGGCCCAACATGGCCCGTGACGCCAGGCGCGTCAGGTTTCGCGCATCCAACGGGGCGTCGGTCGCGATCACCATGATTATGGAGCCATCGGGGTTCGACTGCGGGGTGCTGAGCTCGTCCTTTAGATAATAGCGGCCCAGCTCCTGTCCGACGGGAGCGCCGTTGATCGTCAAAACGCCGCCGAAATTCGACTGCACCAGGACGCCGACGGTGAAACCGCCCAGTCGCGCGGGCAGTTTGCGGGAAGCCGTTCCGATACCGCCTTTGAAGCCAAATGCGACGGTGCCGGTGCCAGCGCCGACCGATCCTTCCTCGACGGATCCGCTTTTTGCTCCCTTGATTGCCGCAAACACGTCGTCTCGTGAAATATGACGGCCACGGATGTCGTTGAGGTAGCCGTCGTTGGTTTCGGCGACCAGTGGATTGATCGATTGGATCTGTTCGTTCCCGGGAAGCGCGAGCATGTAGTCCATTAGATAGTCGGCGACGCGAGGCACGCTCAACGTCGACGTAAGCAGGATCGGCGTTTCTATCTCGCCCAACTCGTTGACCTGGGTCGAACCCGCCAACTTGCCGAAGCCGTTGCCGACGAAGACCGCGCCCGGGACTTTCTCGCGAAACAGGTTTCCGCTGTGCGGGAGAATTGCGGTGACGCCGGTCCGAACGTTGTCGCCACGAATCAAAGTGGTATGACCAACGAGCACGCCCTGAACGTCAGTGATCGCATTCAACTGCCCGGTCGGCAGTACGCCGACCTTCAGTCCGACGTCTCGTACGCGCGGCCTGTTCTGGGCGTGGCCCGAATGGGCAAGAGTTAAGAGTCCAAACATCACTGCAAACACCAGCCTAGCCAGTTTCAAAGTCTCAAGGTTCGTCATGTAAACACGGATATAAGCGATATTGAGATGCTGCGCCAGTTTTTACTTGACAGAATCAGCAACAATACCGTGAGATAAGCGCCCGAGTAACCACCTTTTAAGATTCGTCAATTAAGACAGCGACTTAATTATGACACTATCCCTGCTCGATTGGACGGTAATCGCAGCATACTTCCTTTTCAATCTCGGTATCGGCATCTACTACGCCCGCAGAGCGACGGGCAGCACCAGCGAGTTCTTCCTTTCAGGACGCAACGTGCCCTGGTGGCTCGCCGGAACTTCGATGGTCGCAACTACCTTCGCGGCCGATACGCCACTCGCCGTCACCGGCTTTGTCGCCAAGAACGGAATCGCCGGCAACTGGCTCTGGTGGAACTTCGTGATGAGCGGAATGCTCACCGTCTTTTTATATGCGCGACTGTGGCGTCGCGCGGGCGTGATGACCGACATCGAGTTTGCCGAACTGCGTTACTCAGGCAAGCCCGCCGCTTTTCTCCGTGGCTTTCGCGCTTTATACCTGGGCCTGCCAATCAACTGCATCATCCTCGGTTGGGTCAACCTGGCGATGGTGAAAATACTAGAGATCACGCTGGGTCTTAATAAGCGAGGCGCCATACTAGTCGTCATCGGCATGCTGCTCTTCACCGCTTTCTATACTGCGATTTCGGGTTTGTGGGGCGTGCTGGTGACGGACCTCTTCCAGTTCGCGCTGAAGATGGGAATGGTGATCGTGCTCGCCGTGCTCGCGGTCAATGCCGTCGGCGGCATCGACTCGATGAAGGCGCAGATCACCGCAATGGACACCGGATCCGGTTCGCGTCTTGCTTTCTTTCCGGAGCTCGATTCCGTGTGGATGCCCGCGATAACGCTCTTTGTATATCTGGCAGTCAACTGGTGGGCCACCTGGTATCCCGGCGCGGAGCCAGGCGGCGGCGGTTACGTGGCCCAACGCATCTTTTCCGCGAAGAACGAAAAGCATGGATTGCTGGCGACGCTGTGGTTCAACATCGCCCACTATGCTTTACGCCCATGGCCCTGGATTCTGACGGCGCTCGCTTCGATGATCCTTTATCCCAACCTCGTCGACAAAGAAACCGGCTATATCAAGACGTTGATGGATCCGAATGTGTTCCCGAGCTATCTGCGCGGTTTCATGTTGGCTGCGTTTGCGGCGGCGTACATGTCGACGATCGGAACGCAGTTGAACTGGGGCGCTTCGTACGTCATCAACGACTTCTATCGGCGCTTCGTCAAACGCGACGGCGGCGAGCGGCATTACGTGATCGCTTCGCAGCTGGTAACGGTGTTGTTGATGATTGTGTCATTGATCGTGACGTTCTATCTGGAATCGATCGGCGCGGCATGGAAGCTGTTGCTGGTGACTGGAGCCGGAACCGGAACCGTCTTGTTGCTGCGTTGGTTCTGGTGGCGAATTAACGCGTGGTCAGAAGTATCGGCGA
>DASURS010000250.1:0-3288 GCA_036279935.1 Pyrinomonadaceae bacterium | reverse complement strand
GCTGCCACGTCCGGACCGAGCGCCACGTGAATTTCATAAAGAACGTTATCGTCGAAGTTGTACTTGTTTGGCCCGATGCCCGGTTCCTGGTGCGGGTACACGCCCAGCGCCAGGACCAAAGACTTCTGGCCGCCGTCCTGGTCCACGAACGCGTAGACGTCTGTGGTGTTGGCCGCCGGATCGAGTGTGATCAGCGGCGCGTCCATGTGACTCGACGCGAATGCAGTCGCGGGCAGCAGCGCCGCCGGCACAGCGGCGAGCAGCAGAGTTGCGACTACGCGTTTCAGCCTTCTGAATAGTTTAGGCATGTTAGGTTCTCCTTCTTGATTGCGAGTTGATTGGTTATTGGCGAAGTTCGTGAGACCAGGCGTCGAGTAACGCCCGCTCGCTCGGCAAGAGCATCTGCTGCGTTGCCGCGGCTTGTTTCAGCCATCGTCTTGCTTGTGTGTTGTCGTTGTTGAGTGCGGCAATCACCCCGGCGTGAAGGTAAAGGCGCGGGTCAGCGGTGCGTTCAGCAAGCGCTTGACTGGCGTGCGTTTGCGCTTCGGCGGTGCGGCCGTCTGCGGCGAGGGCCCACGCCAGTGCGTCGTGCGTGAAAACGTCTCCCCGATTGTTTAATTCCTGTTGGGCCAACTCGACTGCGTGTTGGACGTCGCGGTGGCGAGTTGCGAGGAACAGCGACAGCGTTCGTGGATCTTCCGCACCGGAACGCTCCGGGATCTGCGACTCGATTTGCGCTGACCGATCGCGATCGCCGGTGAGTGCAAGCGCGTCTGCCAACCACCATTGATACTCCGGCAACGGATTCAGTTTTGCGGCTCGTTGAAACTCAACGAGCGCGTCTGCCGTGCGATTCAACGACAGCAAAACGCGGCCGCGAGCGAGCATTGCGGGTGCGTAGTCGTTTTGCAGAGACAACGCCGCATCGCACGAATCGAGTGCTTCCTTCGCCGCGCCGCGTTGCAGTTCGTAGAGCGCGAGGCGGGTGTAAGCCCAGGCTGCGGAGTCGGGATCGTTGGGACTGGCGGCGCTGGTCGCGAGTTTCATTAACTCGATTGCGCGTTCGAGATCGCCAGTCAACCAGCGCACGTGCGCAGCTCGGGCGTACGACTGCAAGTCGGGCCGCAGGTCGACCATCTTCTGATACGCAGACGCGGCTTCGCGCACCTTGCCTTGATCGATCAGGATGTCGCCCAGCACGCCGTAATCAAACGGCCGCTCACGCAGACTGACGAGTTCGCGCGCCGCGGCTTCGGCTGCTGCGAAATGGTGCAGACTCTGTAACGCGTGGGCACGCAGGAGCAAACTGTCCGGTGTTTTAGAGGCGCGCGCTTCCATGCAGGCGGCGCACTGTTCCGCCAGTTTGTAGAAACCGGCGTCAAACGAGACTCGCGCTTTCTTGACGAAGATCCATCCGAGACGTTCCAGCGCCGGCGCGGATGAGGAGTTCTTAACGACGAGCGCCTGTTGTCGTGCGATCTCCTGATCGATCGCTTTATCTCCGGACAACTGCGTCAGAATCAGACGGCACGATGCAGCTTCACTCCCAATCGCCGGCCGCGGCACTTTCTTGGCGGCGACGAAGCAAAGAACGACGATCGAACTTAACAATATGAGAACCGTTGATTTGTTTGCCATCGCCTAAAGTACGGGCGACGACGGCGCGGCGGATTTAGATCGTGAGTGAAAAGTTTCTGTCTGTCGCGGTGTCTGTCTGAATGGTTCGCAGGCGTACCAAATGAGTGTTATCACTCATATATTGTGGGTAGTCTCACGATTGTGTTTGCCGGGAGACTTAGCTAGGTTGTTTAAGCAAGAGCCTGGGCGCAGTCTTGTCTGTACTTTCTGCTTTCCTCACCGATCGTTTATTCGATAAGCGCAATGATAAATGCCAAAACAAACGCGCCGGCGGCCGATTACATTGCCCGACTACAAAATGCCATCCGCCGGTTGAACCATTGCGACTCGAGGTATATCGAAACCGTGAGAGTCTCGGAGGCTTTCCTAAGCTTTCGAGATGAAACGAACTGGCAAGGCGACGTAGCGGTCTTCGAAATCTGTGGTCATCCACAAGCCCGGAGGGCGTATGCGTGGTCTTGTGCTTCACTCAAAAACGAGATGAGACACGTTGTTGTTCTGGAGATTCCTCCAGTTAGTTCGCCACGGACTGCGGTCCAGGCAGCAATCGCCGCGGAAATCGTTAATGGGACCTTCCGCAGCTAATCAAACCGCGTCACTGTCGCGTCTCATCTCGCCGGCCGTGGTCCACCTAGGTCTTTCCACTCATAACCTCTAAGTGTTATTGCTGATGCGATGCAGGGCTGCGAAGTTTAGACTCGCCGCGAGTTGCGTTGGGTTCATGGGGAACTCCAGTGCAAAACAAACGCGGCGGGCGCTCAGCGTCCGCCGCTTCTATTTTCTTCACCGTCGACCGAACTATAACTCTCTTCCTCCAAAAATTTGAGCGGCGATCCAAAAAGAAAGATTCCGCCGCGGTGTTTTTCAAGGAAGCATTCGCCACATCATTCTTGCCCCAGTATTTTTTCGTAGGCATTTCCACTCATGTAACCCTCACGTCAGCTCAATCAAAACTTCATCGATGTTCCCGTACCGTGAGTGTTCTCACCTAACAGTGAGTAGAAACGCGGATCATTCTCACTTTTCTATAGATCAAATCAGGAACACGCATTGCTGTTTTGCAAAAGTCCAACGCAATTAACAAGCATTCTTTCGAACGGTCATCGAGATTCAGATCAACCCAGTTAGGGAGCGATGCTGCCCAGCAAATCACTCCCTGTTCTAGCAATCTGCGAGGTCAGTCGCATGACGCGCGCGTCAACCGGCACTCCAGGATCTTGCTGGACCGGTAGACGTGTCGGAGTAACAAGCAACACTTTTTCGGGAGGGACACGAGAATGAAAAAGCTTTTTCGAAGGATTGCAGCTTTGACAGGCTTCGTCGCATTACTTGTGGTACCGGCGTTTGCTCAGACTAGTACCACAGGTTCAATCGCAGGAGCTGTTACAGATCAAACCGGCGCGGTTGTCATCGGGGCGGACGTTGTCATCAGGAACAATGGCACCCTGGGAGAGAGCACCGTCACCACTTCTGATAACGGCACCTTTGGTGTTCCCAGTCTTGCTACGGGTGTTTACACGGTGACGATTAGAGCCACCGGTTTTAAGCAGATAGTGGTAACTGACGTTAAGGTCGACGTCGCCAAGGCGTCCACTGTGAACGTGCAACTCGAAATAGGTGCTCCAACGGAAACCGTCACCATTGTCGGTT
>DASURS010000249.1:0-13066 GCA_036279935.1 Pyrinomonadaceae bacterium | reverse complement strand
TCAGGTGACGCACGATGTGACACTGAGGAACAGGCAAGTGTCGCAACGTGCAGCAATAGGTAAAAACGTCGGAACTAGAATGACAGTACCAATGCTACATAATCAAGAACAACCTTTAAGCAGACCTGCTAGAGCATTACTGATGACGCCAGAACAGTGCGCCGAGTTTCTAGGTATCAAGATAAACACTCTCTACGTCATGAAATCTCAGGGTCGTATCCCCTACCGCAAAGTTGGACACCTACTGCGCTTCGACTTTGATGAGATTGTCGAATGGACAAAGGACAAAGAGAAATGAATTTTGGAGCGGGAGGCAAGCTCAGGTACTATTCGTCAAACCTCTGTGGCTGCAACCGCCGACAAAACGGAGGTCTGATCTATGACAGTTAAAAAACGTGGTGGACGCTGGCATTTCTCGTTTCAGATCAAAGGTGTCCGCTACCGCGAAGCAATACCCGAAGCGCGTACTAAGTTTCAGGCAGAACAAGCCGAAGCGAAGGCGCGCGATCAGGTTTTTCATGGCACCTACGGCGCAGTGCAACTTGGCAATCAAGACTTTAGCCAGTTTGTAAGCGAGACGTATTTGCCGTGGGCCAAAGCTAACAAGCGCACATGGCGCAATGACGAGATCATTGCGAATCAGTGGGCTGAATTATTCAAGGGGAAAGCATTACGCGAGGTTTCAGCTCTGGCGATTGAAAAGTGGAAACGTGATCGTGCTCAGTCTATTACGAGACGCGGCACGACTCGCAGTCCGGCATCTGTGAACATGGAACTCGCCGTACTGTCTCGAATCTTCGCCCTTGCGGTGGAGTTAGAACAGGCAGCATCAAACCCCTGTCGCAAGGTGCGGAAGCTGCGCGTGGACAATCAACGCAACCGCTACTTATCGGCAGATGAGGAAACGCGATTGATGGCACAGCTCACAGGAAGACGCAAACACCTGTACCCGCTAGTCGCCCTGGCGATTGGCACCGGTATGCGTCGCGGTGAGTTGCTGAATCTGTCGTGGCCGCACGTCGATTTTCTGCGCGGCGTCATTCATGTGGTCAATACAAAGACGGCACGTGATCGCATCATTCCGATGAGTCAAAGAGTCAGAGAAGTCTTAATAGAGCAACGCAAGACTCAAAAGGGCGATCTTGTGTTCGCTTCGAGGCGGATTGCTAAGAGGCGAGCAGGTGAAGGTTTAGTGGACGTTAAAAAGGCTTTTGTGGCTGCCTGCATCGACGCAGGCATAGAAGATTTTCACTTCCACGATCTGCGTCACACGTTTGCAACGCGCTTAGGTGACGCAGGATGTAACGCAACGACGATTGCGCGACTGTTGGGCCATTCAAACATTCAGATGTCTATGCGGTACACGCATGCGTCTGATGACAGCCTCAGAAGCGCGGTCGAACACGCTGCCACAAAAATGCCACAAACACTAAAACAGCCACTCACGCGGGTGGCTGTAAATACTTGATTTCATTGGAGCCGGCTGCCGGAGTTGAACCGGCGACCTTCTAATTACGAATCAGACGCTCTACCAACTGAGCTAAGCCGGCTGAAGGTGTGAAATAACGTCACTGCAATATACGAATGCGCCGTTTCGAGTGTCAAGCGAACGGCTCGCGGCGTCGCGTAGACAAATTCAAGCGGGGACGAACAGAGGAACAAAAATCCGAACCACGGATTTAACAGATACATCACTGATACGAGAAACATGTTAGTTCCCCCAATCAGTGTCCGCCGCGTTCTGTTGCTGCTCCTGCTGTTGCTCGTCGCCGGATCGGAGCCCGCGACGGCACAGAAGACAACGCAGAAGAAGCTTCCGTCCGTCGACAAGATCGTCGACAACTATCTCAAAGCTATCGGCGGGAAGAAGACGGCGGGCGCGATCAAAGACGCGAGCTACGACTGGATCATCCAGTTCAACGATCAGCCGTTCGGCACGGCGCGCACGCAGCGCAAGGCGCCCGCGTCCGAACGCTGGGATCTCACCTTCGGCAACGGACAGATCGTTACCGGCGCGAACCCGCGCTCCGCGTGGGAGATCGGTCTCGACAACAAGTTGCGCACGCTCACCGCCCTCGAAGCCGCTACCGCCAAACTGCGCGCGTCGCTCGACTCGTCACATCTCATCGACTTCAAGAAAGCAAACATCCTGGCCCGCGTGGTCTCACTCGGCGATCTCGGTTCTGAACCCGCATACATCGTCGAGTTCTCAATGCGCAGCGGCGCCAAGGTCCAGTATTACTTCAGCGTCAAATCAGGCTTACTCACAAAAGTCACCAGCGACAAAACCAGGATCATCTTCGAGGATTACCGCCGGCCCAAAAGCACACCGAAAATCCTCGAACCGCATCGACTGCGTATGACGCTCAACGGCGCAGGCGAACTCACCCTCATCCTCCAAAACGTCAAATACGACACCGGCATCGACGACCGGATCTTCGATCCACCCAGCGCGACCGAAAAACTCGACATCGCCGAACTGCTTCGCGAAGTCAATCGCAACCAGGACGAGATCGACAAACGCGTCTCCGAATTCGCCTTCAGACAAACCGAAACCGAGCGCGAGATCAGCAACAAAGGCGAACTCAAGAAACAGACCGTCAAAGTCTATGAAGTCTTCCCGCTACCCAACCGCGAACCCGTCAAGAAACTGATCAGCGAAAACGGCGTCGCGCTCTCCGCGGAACGTGCGGCCAAAGAGGACAAGCGCGTTCAGGAAGAGTTTGAGAAAGCGGAACGCGATCGCGAGAAGGACGAGAAGAAGATGGCCCAGCGTCGCGCTGAGCGCGAGAAGAAAGAGGGCACTGAGATTTCTCCGTTCCTGAAGGCATGTGAGTTCGTTTCGCCACGGCGCGAACAGTGGGAAGGCCGTGAAACCATCGTCTTCGACTTCCGTCCTAAACCCGGATTTCGTCCGAAGAATCGTGAGGAGAGCCTGATCGCAAAGTTAGTCGGCGTCGTTTGGATCGATCCGATTGACAAGCAGGTGATCCGATTGGAAGCGCGTTTGGCAGAAGGGTTTAAGATCGCTGGCGGCCTCGTCGCGTCGCTCAAACCCGGCGCCGCTCTCGTCATCGAACAGACTCGAATGTCGCAGGGAGTTTGGCTGCCGCGCTTTGCGCACGTGAATCTTTCGTTCAAGATACTCCTGTTCGGTGGCGGCGACTACAATCAGACGGTTGAATGGAGCGACTACAAACACTTTTCCGGCGATGTTAAAGACTACAAAGTCGATACGCCTGCCGGCGTGAAACCGCAATGAGCGAAATCAACATCATCGGTGGCGGACTCGCCGGCGTCGAAGCAGCCTGGCAAGCCGCGCGACTCGGCGCGCAAGTGAATCTCTACGAAATGCGCCCGCTCAAACAGACGCCCGCGCATCGCACCGAGAAACTCGCCGAGATCGTCTGTTCCAACTCGCTGAAGTCAGACGAACCCGGCACCGCGTCCTATTTATTAAAGGAGGAGCTGCGACAAGGCGACTCGCTCGTCATGTCAGCGGCAGCCGAGACGCGCGTTCCCGCAGGCGCCGCGCTTGCCGTCGATCGTCACAAGTTTGCCGAGCTCATCACCGAGCGGATCGAGAACGAACCGCGCATCCGTTTGATTCGCGAAGAAGTCACGCACATCCCTGATGACGCGATCAGCGTCATCGCCACCGGCCCGCTTTCATCCGACGCGTTGACATCTGAGATCATGAAGATCACCGGTAGCGATCAGATGTACTTCTACGACGCGATCGCGCCGATCGTCTCAGCCGACTCCATCGACACGTCGATCGCCTTTCGCGCTGCCCGTTACGACAAGGGCGGCGACGATTATCTGAACTGTCCGCTCAACGAAGACGACTACGCGCGGTTCTACTCAGCCTTGCTCGAAGCGAACAGCGTCCCTTTGCAGCGCTTCGAAGAGACGCGTTGGTTTGAAGCATGCCTGCCGATCGAAGAGTTGGCGCGCCGTGGCGTCGACACGCTTCGCTTCGGACCTATGAAACCCGTCGGCTTGCGCGATCCGCGAACCGGCCGCGAGCCGTATGCGGCCGTCCAGTTGCGTCAGGAAAATTTAATGGCCGACGCATACAGCCTTGTCGGCTTCCAGAATCATCTACGCTACGGCGAACAAGCGCGAGTGTTGCGACTCGTCCCCGGTCTCCAAAACGCCGAGTTTCTCCAGTTTGGCCAGATTCACCGCAACACCTACATCTGTTCACCGCGCGTGCTTGGGGCGACCATGCAGATGCGCGAGCGTCCAAACGTCTTTTTTGCCGGACAGATCACGGGTGTCGAAGGTTATGTCGAGTCAGTCGCGATGGGCTGGCTGGCGGGCGTAAACGCGGCCCGACAAGCGTTCGGACGCGAGCTCGTCGAAGCCCCGGCCGCTACCGCAACCGGCGCGCTCGCTCGTTACGTCTCACAGGCGGACGCGAAAAATTTCCAGCCGGTAAACATAACTTTCGCGCTGCTGCCGCCGCTCGATGAAACTGCGAAACGCGCTGTTCGTAAGAAGCATGAGCGACGGAAACTCCAGGTCGAAATAGCCTTGAAGGAATGGGCAGATTGGCTCAAACAAAACCACAAACAGGCCACGCGGATTTCAACCGTATGAAGCGCTGGTTGCTGTGCGCCGCCATCTTTATGTTGTGCGCGGCTTTGCCTGTTTGGAGTCAATCGGGCCGCAAGAAGGAATCGGGAAAAGGAAGTAAGCCCACCGGTCCGATCGCCGAACCGGGCCGCCCTCGCAACGCCAGTTCAACGTCTCGCCCGTCATCCGATTCAACTGACGAAGTTGACGAGAACGACGTCGTTCGCATCACGTCGAACCTCGTTCCCATTCCCGTCTCGGTGGTCGATCGCGCCGGCAAAGCCATTATCAATCTGAAACTGGAAGACTTCGAACTGCGCGTCGATGGCACAGTCCGGCCGCTCACCGACCTGACGCGAGCTGAAACGAGCGTGCGTCTCGCGATGCTCTTCGACAACAGCGGCAGTCTCGACGCCGCGCGCGAGTTTGAAAAGCAGGCGGCGATTCGGTTCTTCCGCAAAGTCCTGCGGCCGAAAGACGAAGCTGCGATCTATTCGATCGAAACCGACAGCTACCTGGCCCAGCCGCTGACGAAAGACATTATTCGTCTCGAACAGACGATCGCGATGTTTGGCAAACCGGAAGGCGGAACATCGCTCTTCGACGCGATCATCACCGCTGCTGATTATCTGCGGCCGTATCCCGGACGCCGCGTCCTGGTCATCGTTTCCGACGGCATCGAGACGACGAGCCGTCACAGCGATTTCGACTTTGTCGTCCAACGCGTGCTTGCCGACGATTGTCAGATTTACGTGGTCCAGACCGGTCTGTACGAAGGAGCAAACGTGCGCCAGCTCGCCGCCGAGCGACGCATGGAACAGTTGTCGTCACAAACAGGCGGCGCCGTCTATCTGCCTAAGACGACTGACCATCTCGACGTCGCGTTCGATCAGATCGCCGCCGACCTCGCGCAGCAATACGTTTTGAGCTACTACCCGAGCAACGAATATCGCGACGGCCGCCTGCACGTGCTCGACCTGACAGTGAAAACGAGAAATGATGTGCGCGTTCGCGCGCGAAGAGGATATTATGCGCCGAAGAAGTCGGGCGGCAGTGGGTCCGGCGACTGGTAAGCGCCTATGGAGAAGCTGATCGAGCAGTTCCTCGAACACCTGCGTTACGAACGCAACGTCAGCGCGCATACCCTCCGCAACTACGCCAGCGACCTCCAACAATTCATCGACTTCCTCGCTCCAGCCGATGCCAACGGTAAGCGACGCAAGCTTCCTGAAGTTTCCGCAATCGATCATCTGACGATTCGCGAGTGGATGGCCGAGCTGCACAACGCGCAGAAGACGAAGTCTTCGATCGCGCGGAAGTTGGCCGCGCTGCGGACGTTTTTTCAGTTTGTCGTGCGTGAAGGGATGATCGAGCTCAATCCCGCGAAGCTCGTTTCAACGCCGAAGCAGGAAAAGAAACTGCCGAAACACCTGTCGATCGAGGAAGCGATCAGGTTCATCGAGACGCCGGATCTCGAAACGGATCTCGGCAAACGCGATCGCGCGATGCTGGAGTTGATGTACGCGACGGGCGTGCGCGTGGCGGAGTTGACGACGTTGAACCTCGCGGATATCGATTTCCGCAATCAGTTGATTCGCGTGACGGGAAAACGGCGCAAGCAGCGAATCGTTCCGTTCGGCGATCCGGCGGGCGAGGCGATCCGGCAGTATCTCGGCGTGCGCGACAAGTTTCTATTCAACGCGCCAGTATCGAAGCGCGATGACGAGGCGTTGTTTCTGAACTATCAGGGGACGCGAATCACGACTCGCTCAGTCGGCAGGATGGTCGATAAGTACATTCGCATCTGCGCCGGCATGCACAACATCAGCCCGCACGCGTTGCGACACTCGTTCGCGACACACCTGCTCGACAGCGGCGCCGATCTGCGGGACATCCAGGAACTGCTGGGACATGCGCGTCTATCGACGACGCAGGTCTACACACACGTCTCGATGGAAAAGCTGATCGCCGTTTACGACAAAGCTCATCCGAAAGCCTGAGCATTTTCCATTTGTCATCGCTCATTTTTCATTTCTCATTGGCCCACTGAAGCGAGACAAATGAGAAATGGGAAACGGAAAATGAGAAATGGAAAATGGATTAGAGTGTTGGCAGATCGTCTTCGCCGTTAGCGCTCTCGATAAGCGCCTGGCATTGCGCGTCGTACCGTGCGGTGGGCACGGCTTCGAGGCGACGCTCGTCTATCGGTTGGCTGCAACGGGCGCAGATGCCGTAGCTTCCTTCTTTTATCCTCAACAACGCCTGATCGATGTCGGCGACCTCTTTCGAGCTGCGCTCGCCGAGCCGCAATGCGATCTCTTTATTTAGATCCTGAACCGAAAGATCGACGCTGTCTTTGACGGCGTCATCGTACTCGAGTGCCGCTGCCTGGTCCGTTCTGATCTGCTCGTTGTACTGGCGTAACTGGTTGATTAGAAGGTCACGAAAATGGTTGAGTTTTTCTGCTTCCACTGAGTCTACCCTTGTCCGCGCGCCACACTCGGCGCGCTTAAATCTCCAAACGTGCAGCGGAGTTTAGCATATCGGACGGAGGAAGGCCGTAACACCCCCGGTCTATGTTATTTTCACGACACATGATCCGTTTGCAGCGACTCCAAAGACAGATCGCGAGGTTGGAACGCCGGGCACGTTTTCTTGGCGAGATCAGTCGCAAGTACTGGAATGTCCGGCGCATCATCTTCATTGCCGGTGCGCTGCTGGCGCTGGTGTTTTGCGGCGTTGCCGGCACAAAGCCGGCGTGGATTGTTGCGGGACTGTTGACGATCGCGTTCTCCGTCGTCACCGTGTTTCACAACCGTGTGCGCGACAGTCTCACGCGGAATTCCGTGCTGAAAGAGATCAAACAGGTTCAGATCGCGCGGATTCTTCTGGAGTGGGATCGACTGCCGCTAACGGAGCCGTTACCTTCGCTCGCCGAGCATCCGTTTGCGAACGACCTCGACATCGTCGGCGAGCGTTCACTGCATCGACTGCTTGACTGTGCCGTCACGAAAGAGGGAAGCGAGAGACTGAGGTCGTGGTTGTTGAGCGTTCGGCCGGACGCGAAACTGATCGCACACAGGCAGGCGCTGGTCCAGGAACTTAAAAACCTTTCCGTGTTTCGCGACAAGCTCCAACTGTTGTCGGCAGTAGCTCGCGTCAGCACTGACAGTGCTGGACGAAATGGCTCGCATCACTGGAACTCTCGCATACTCGTCGACTGGATCGAGCGCACGGGACAGCACAGTTCGCTGCTTCCAACGGTGCTCGTGTTATCGGCGCTCTCTGCCATCAACCTCGTTTGCATCACACTCGGCGCGCTTCAAGTAATCCCGCAGATCTGGCCGCTGACGCTCGTGATTTACATGGGCGCAATGCTGTTCATGCAATACCGCATCGCAACCGCGTGGGGCGAGTTGCACGATCTGGAAAAGGCGCTGACGCACTTCAAGGCCGTCTTTAGTTATCTCGAATCGCGGTCTTATAAAAAGACGCCACGACTGGCGGAAGTCTGCGCGCCGTTTCTCGATCAAGACAAGCAGCCGTCGCGCGAAGTGAAACGCCTGGGCCGGCTGGCGGCCGCGCTCGGTTTGCGCACGAACCCGCTACTTTCGTTTGTGGTCCACATCTTTGTCCCGTGGGATTTCATCTTCACGCATCGCCTCGAACTGTTGAAGAAGGAGCTCGCCCACCTGCTCCCGCGCTGGCTCGACGCGTGGTACGAGCTCGAAACCCTGAACTCGCTCGCCAACTTCGCGTACCTGAACCCCGGCTACGTTCTTCCTGAGCTCTCATCCGGCGCGAAGCGGTTCTCGGCGCGTCGTCTCGGACATCCGTTGCTGAATCACGAGACCAAGGTCTGCAACGACTTCGAATTGGACCAGGACCAGCGCGTCGTTATCCTGACCGGCTCGAACATGGCGGGCAAGAGCACGTTCCTGAGAACGATCGGCGTCAACCTTTGTCTCACTTACGCCGGCGCGCCGGTCAATGCCGAACGGCTTCACACGTCGCTGTTTCGGCTGTTTACGTGTATCAAGGTCAGCGACTCGGTGCAGGATGGGCTCTCGTATTTCTATGCTGAGGTCAAACGTCTACAAGCGTTGCTGGCCGCCGCGACGGCTGACGATCCGCTGCCGGTGCTGTTTCTTATTGACGAGATCTTTCGCGGCACGAACAGCCGCGAGCGTTTAATCGGGAGTCGCTCGTATATCCGCGCACTGTCGCAGAGCAACTCCGTCGGTCTCGTCGCGACGCACGATCTCGAGCTCGTCAAACTGGCAGACGAGATCAACGGCGTCGCTAATTTTCACTTCCGCGAGGAAGTCAGCAATGGAAGAATGGTGTTTGACTACCGCTTACGAATGGGACCGTGTCCGACTACAAACGCGCTGACCATCATGCGGCTCGAAGGTCTGCCGGTAGACGCCTAAAGGAGAAACATGAAAAAACTGACGCTGCTCAAACTCGTCTTCGTCCTGTTTGCTATGTTCCTGTTCACGAGAGATGCAGATATGAAATCGACGAACACGGGGAATCCTCGTTTCGAAATCACCTTTCCGGCAAGCGCAAGTAAAGATCCGCTGGACGGGCGGCTATTGCTTCTGATCTCGACCAACGACACGCAGGAGCCGCGGTTACAGATCAGCGAAGACTTAACGACGCAGCAGGTGTTTGGCGTCAACGTCGACGGCTGGAAACCGGGAGAGGCGACGGTCCTCGATCCGAGCGCGTTTGGTTATCCAGTCCGCAGTTTGGCCCAGGTTCCGCCGGGTGAGTACTGGGTGCAGGCGTTGCTTCATCGTTACGAAACGTTTCGCCGTTCCGACGGGCACACGGTGAAGTTGCCGATGGACCGCGGCGAAGGTCAACAGTGGAGCCGTGCGCCTGGAAATCTCTACAGCAAGCCCATGAAGATCCGGCTGGATGCCAACACGAACTCGCCAATCACGCTCACGCTCGATCAGATCATTGCGCCGATCGAACCGCCGAAAGACACGAAGTACATCAAGCACATCAGGATTCAAAGCGAGCGCCTCACCAAGTTCTGGGGACGCCCGATGCATCTCGGCGCGCACGTTTTGTTGCCGGAAGGGTTTGACTCGCATCCCGAAGCGCGATACCCGCTCGTCATTTTTCACGGACACTTCCCGTCCGACTTCGACGGCTTCCGCGAAGAGCCGCCCGATCCGAATCTGAAGCCCGATTACAACGAGCGGTTCAAGCTCGCCGGTTACAACCGCATTGTGCAGGAGCAGGCGTACCAGTTTTACAAAGATTGGACCGGACCAAACTTTCCGCGCTTCATCATCGTCGAGATCCAGCACGCGAATCCTTATTACGACGACTCGTACGCCGTTAACTCCGCCAATCTTGGTCCATACGGCGACGCCATCACTTACGAGCTGGTTCCCGAAATCGAAAAGCGGTTTCGCGGCATCGGCCAGGGCTGGGCGCGATTTCTTTACGGCGGATCGACCGGAGGCTGGGAAGCGCTCGCCGTGCAGGTCTTCTATCCTGATGAGTACAACGGATGCTGGGCGGCGTGTCCGGACCCGATCGATTTTCGCGCCTACACAGTGGTCAACATTTACGATCACGAGAACGCTTACTACGCTGATTCGAAGTGGAAGCACATGCCGCGTCCGGGCAAGAGAAACTACCTCGGCGAGTTGTCGGCAACTGTCGAAGACATGAACCACATGGAACTCGCGCTTGGTACGAACAGCCGTTCGGGCGGGCAGTTTGATATTTGGGAGGCGGTGTATTCGCCCGTCGGCGCCAACGGTTATCCCAAACCGATCTGGGACAAGTTGACCGGCAAGATCGATCGCTCAGTCGCGGAATACTGGCGCGAGAATTACGATCTCGGCTACATCATGAAACGCGACTGGGCCAGGTTGGGACCAAAGCTCCAGGGCAAGATCCACATCTACGTCGGCGAGGCCGACAATTTCTATCTCAACAACGCCGTGTACCTCGTCGAAGACTTTCTGAAGACGACGAACTACGGCGGCGAAGTCGATTACGAGCCACGCGCCGAGCATTGTTGGAATGGCGATCACACTAGACCGAACGCGATCTCGCGTTTGCGTTACCACCAGTTCTACGCGCCGAAGATCGTGGAACGAATTCTCAAGAGCGCACCAAAGGGAGCGGACGTGGAGAGTTGGCGTTACTAATCCGTCGTCTTCAGTCCCTTCATGATCTCGATGTGGGATTCGAGGATGCCCTCGGCTTGCTCCCGATTCGGTTGCAGCGACCAGTCGTCGTGGTCCCACGTGCCGCCCAGCACGATTCCGTCGCGCCGCGGAAACATGTAACCACTGCTCAGGTACGCATAATCGATCTCCGGTTGCGGGAGCAGGATCTCGAGTTGGCCGCGCACCGGACCGAGATCCTCGTCGCCGAAGAGCGCGCGTGAGCCAAGACCTGTGCAGTTGAAGATCACCGTCTCTCTCAGTCGCGCCAGCTCGGCGCGCGCCTTAAATTCCTTCACTACAACTCTGCCGCCCGCGATGTAGAAGTCGCGCAGCAACGCGCTCAAATAGATCGACGGTTCGATCAGCATCGTCGAGTATTGCCGCGCGTACTGGAAACCGAAGTACGTATCGGGATCGTGATGGACCTCGGGGTGGTAGTAAAGATCGTTGCCGCCGGGCAGTTCGCGTTGCAGGCTCATTTCGGAACGCGAGAATTCGAACATGTCGATCCAGCGCACGCCGTAGTCGTTGCCGACGAGCAGTTGAAAAGCGCGGTTCGAGATCTTGCAGGCGGCGCGGAACTGTTCGTTGAATCGTGCTGTTGTTTCCTGCGGTTCGAAGACGGACGTCGGAGACCATGAAGCGCCGGCGATGTTTGAAGTCGTGTTTGGCGGCACATCCTTCGCGTAAATCGTTACTGTTCCCGGGCCGTTCTGAAAGTGTCGTTGCAACAGGCGTGCGGTCGAGAGACCGCTGACGCCGCAGCCAAGCACGGCGAAACGCGCCGGCGATCTGCGAGCAGCGAGAAAGTCGCGCGCGAGATCGATCGCAAGTGAAGCCGTGCCCCACGACAACGTGACGCCGCCGCCGCCGTGGCCGTAGTTGTGAACCAGCAATTTGTTGCCGAGCCGCTGCGCTTCGACGACGAAGCCGCCGGGTCGAAACGGCCGGAGTCCGACAACCTCGCGAATTACTCGATCGCGTGCGACTTTGACTGGAGCGAACTGGCGTTTCGCAGGAATTGCGAGCGTCGAACGGGCCGCCGCCAGGGCGAGACTCGTCGCTATTGCGCCGCGCAGAAAATCGCGTCGTGTATTGGACAATGTTGTAATCTTTGATGGCATGTCTTCATTTCCGAAATGGCTCGTGCCGATGGCCGCGACGTTAACGCAGGAGCGGTTCACCGGGCCGGAGTGGATCTTCGAGCGCAAGTTCGACGGCATACGGCTGCTCACATACAAGAACGGAGAAACGGTTGAGCTCTTCTCGCGCAATCAACTCCCGCAAGACATACCTTCCATAGTCGAAGCCGTCAAGAAAATTCCTGTGAAAGATGCGATTCTCGACGGCGAGCTTACGTGGGCGACGGGCAACCGGGCGTATCACGTGTTTGACGTGATGTGGCTCGACGGCCGCAACGTCACGTCACTGCCGATCGAAGAGCGTCGCGCGCTGTTGGCCCAGTTGCCGTTCGCGCCGCCGCTTCGTCGCGTCGAGTTGATTGACGAGGCATCGCCGTGGGAGCGCGCGGAGCGCGAGGGTTGGGAAGGAGTGATTGCGAAGCGGCGCGGTTCGACGTACGAGCATCGGCGGTCGCGCGAGTGGCTGAAGATGAAGTGCGAATTGTCCGAAGAGTTTGTGGTTGGAGGTTTTACGGATCCGCAGGGCAAGCGAGTCGGACTCGGAGCGCTGTTGGTGGGCCAGTACAAACGCGACGACTTCGTGTTTGCGGGAAAGATCGGGACGGGCTTCGATAATCAGATGCTGCTGGATCTCCGCGTGCGTCTCGACCGGATTGAGATCGAGAAACCGCCGTTCACAAAAGCTGTCGGTCTGCCGCGTTTGCGCGCGCACTGGGTGCGGCCCGAGATCGTCGTGCGTGTTGGATTTATCGAATGGACCGCACACGGTAAGTTGCGCCATCCGCGGCTGTTGAGCGTTGTGAAGTGAACATCACGCATGGCGTTGGCCTAAAAGTCCAATGCCACCTACGGAAGTGGGTGGATGGTTCACCTGCAACCTACATAGACTGGGCCTCTTCGTAAATCCCACCAACCGGAGTTGGTGGATTATTCAGATCCAGCCTTGTTTTCAGGCAGTAAGTGAAACATCCACCAACTGCCGTTGGTGGAATTCATAGGGTATGCAAACGAACTCATAGCTTGGAGTTGAAGTACCACCAACTGCCGTTGGTGGGATTGCCGACTTTTGATCACGCATCCTGAAAAGATCATGTTTCCCGACGAGGGGATCACGAAAGGCGAGCTCGCGTCGTACTACGA
>DASURS010000248.1:0-5043 GCA_036279935.1 Pyrinomonadaceae bacterium | reverse complement strand
AATGTGCCGGATCTACGCCGGCGCATTTTCTTTACGCTGGGCCTGCTCGCCGTCTATCGCTTTGGTGCGCACGTCGGCGCGCCCGGCATCAACAAGGCGCGGCTCGACGAAGTGTGGCGCGACGTCGCCGGCACGCTGCTTGGCGTTCTCGACCTCTTCTCCGGCGGCAACTTCCGCACGATCTCGGTTTTTGCGCTCGGCGTCACGCCGTACATCACTGCCTCCATCATCCTGCAACTCATGACCGTCGTCTCCCCGCAGTTGAAGAAGCTGCAGGAAGAAGGCGAGATGGGACGCCAAAAGATCAACCAGTGGACGCGTTATCTGACCGTCGCGCTGGCTGCGATCCAGACTTCGTTCGTCGCCCACTGGCTGCAAGTTAACGGCGTCGGCGCACCCGGTTGGGGCTTCCGTCTCAGCACCGTGCTCACGCTGACCACCGGAACGATGTTCGTCATGTGGCTCGGCGAGCAGATCACCGAGCGCGGCGTCGGCAACGGCATCTCGCTGCTGATCTTCGCCGGTATCGTCATCGGCCTCCCGAACGGTGTCACACAGGTTTTCGGCCGCCTGCGCAGTGGCGACACGATGGAAACGATCGGCGTCATCGCGATGGTGCTGGCGATGATTGGGATCATCGCGTTCATCGTCTTCGTCGAATCGGCGCGCCGTAAGATTCCCGTGAGTTACGCGAAACGTCACGTGGGACGCCAGCTCGTCGGCGGACAACAGACGACCATGCCGCTGAAGATCAACATGGGCGGCGTGATCCCCGTCATCTTCGCGTCGTCGGTGCTGTCGATGCCGCAGAGTTTGTTCGCGGCGTTTCCGCCTGATCCGAACAACCAGCAGGGATGGTGGGCCAAGGTCTGGGGCTTCTTCCAGACGTTTCACGCCAGCGATCCGTATTACGAACTGATCTTCCTGTCGCTGATCGTCTTTTTCACGTTCTTCTACGTTTCGATCGTCTTCAACGTCGAAGAGGTGGCTGACAACCTTCGCAAGCACGGCGGGTTCATGCCCGGCATTCGCCCCGGACGTGCGACTGCCGAGTATCTCAATTCGATCCTGACGCGGTTGACGACCGTTGGCGCGATCTACCTCGCGCTCGTCGCGTTCGTTCCGCAGTTCATGCTGAGCGGATTCAAAGTCGGGCGGCTGCCGTTTATCGGTCCATGGCTGGACACGTTTGTCAGCTCTACTCCCGGCTTCTCATGGATCCCGACCGGAATGGGCTATCAGTTTTATTTCGGTGGCACGTCGTTGCTGATTCTCGTCGGCGTCGCGATGGATACCGTGGCCCAGATCGAGGCCCAACTCGTGATGCGCAACTACGAAGGCTTCCTCGGCGGTGGCGGAAGACTCCGTGGCCGGCGCAGCTGACACTATGTCGAAAATCATTGTCCTCATGGGTGCGCCTGGTGCCGGAAAAGGCACGCAGGCGCGCTTGCTTCAAGAGCGCCTGCACTTCCCGCAGATCTCTACGGGAGACATCTTTCGCGCGCTCAAAACTGCCCAGACACCGCTCGCGCAGGAAGTCAGGGACATCATGAAGCGGGGACAACTGGTGCCGGACGAGATCACGATTCAACTCGTCAAAGAGCGGACGGCCCAGGCCGATTGCCAGGACGGTTACATCCTCGACGGCTTTCCGCGCACGCCGGCGCAGGCGGCCAGTCTCGAAGAGCTCGCCGCTGAACAAGGCAAGCAGATCACCGCGATCCAGATCGACGTCCCCTACGATCTACTTGAAAAGCGGATGACTGGCAGGCGAAACTGTCCGGTGTGTCACGAGATCTACAACATCTACTTCAAGCCGCCGAAGCATGACAACGTTTGCGACCTGCATCCGGACGCGCAACTCGTGCACCGCGCTGACGACAATTCTGAGACGGTGCGCGCGCGGCTGGCGACTTATGAGGAACAGACACGCCCGCTGATCGATTTCTACCGGTCGAAGAACCTGCTTCGGACGGTCGATGGCGATCGCGATCCCGAGAGCATCTATCGCGACGTCGAGCAGATCGTCAGGGGCGAATAGGAGTTTGGAAGTTTTACATGATTATCGGTAAGTCAAAACGAGAGATCGAAAAGATGCGGGCTGCCGGACGGCTCGTAGGGCAGGTCAGGGAACGTCTTCGTGAAATGGTCGAGCCTGGGATTACGACGCTCGAGCTCGATAACATCGCGGAGAAGATGATTCGCGACGCGGGCGCGCTGCCGACGTTCAAGGGATACAACGGGTTTCCGTACTCGATCTGTGCGTCCGTTAACGAGCAGATCGTTCACGGGTTTCCGTCCACGTACAAGCTGAAGGAAGGCGACATTTTTTCCATCGACTGCGGGGTGACGCTGGAAGGGTTTGTCGGGGACACGGCGACGACCGTGCCTGTCGGAAAGGTTTCGGAGGAGTGGTTGAAGCTGATTCGCGTTACTGACGAGTGTCTCGAGCGGGCGATTCAGCAGTGCCGGGCGGGGAACCACCTTGGCGATATCGGTTGGGCGGTCCAGGAGCATGCCGAGGCGAATGGATATTCCGTGGTTCGCGACTATGTGGGTCACGGGATTGGCCGCCGGATGCACGAGGACCCGCAGATCCCGAATTACGGGCGTCCGGGATTGGGGCCCAAGATCAAGACCGGCTACTGCTTCGCGATCGAGCCGATGGTGAACCTGGGGACGCATCACACGAAAGTTTTGGCTGATGGCTGGACCGTTGTCACCATGGACGGGCAGCCGAGCGCCCATGCGGAGCACACCATCGCCATCACCGAAGACGGCCCGGAGGTGCTGACTCAGGTCACTTCGCGCGCTCCAGAGGAGGTAGTCGTCTAATCCGCGTTTCCTCCGACCCGCACGCCGATTTGTAAAAAATGCGGAGCCGATGCTATTATTCGCAGTTTGTCGGCAGCGTCGAAACTTCAATCTGAGAGGATATGGCGAAGGAAGAGGCGATAGAAGTCATGGCAAAGGTGCTGGAGACTTTGCCTAACGCTATGTTTCGGGTTGAGTTGGAGGACAGCCAGCACCAGGTGCTTGCGCATATTTCAGGAAAGATGCGTAAGCATTTTATTCGCATACTTCCTGGCGATCGGGTTTTGGTGGAGCTTTCTCCTTACGATCTTAATCGCGGCCGAATTACATATCGCTATAAATAGATAGAGGTTACGTCAATGAAAGTCCGTGCGTCGGTAAAGAAGATGTGCGACAAGTGCAAGGTCATCCACCGCAAAGGCGTGGTGCGGGTGATTTGCGTGAATCCGAAACACAAACAGAGGCAAGGATAAGCGCGCTGAGGCGCGCGAGGAAATAAGATGGCACGTGTAGCTGGAGTAGATCTACCGCCCAACAAGAGAGCCGAGATTGGCCTCACTTACATTTACGGTATCGGCCGCTCGCGTTCGAGCTCGGTGCTGAAGGAAGCGGGCGTCAACGTCGACACGCGCGTCCGGGATTTGAGTGAAGACGAGCTGAGCCGGATTCGCGCCATCCTCGAGACTCAGGGCGAGATCGAGGGCGACCTGCGCAAGCGCGTCCAGATGGACATCAAACGCTTGATGGACATCGGCTGCTACCGCGGCCTGCGGCATCGTCGCGCGCTGCCGGTCCGTGGCCAGCGAACGCACACCAACGCGCGTACGCGCAAAGGCCCACGCCGCGCCACCATCGCGAAGAAGAAGGCGCCCGGCAAGAAGTGAGATCTCAGATCTGAGATCTCAAATTTCAAATTTGAGATATTTATGGCTAAAGCAGGCGGAAAGAAAAAGGTCTTTCGCAAGAAAGAGAAGAAGAACGTTCCCAACGGCATCGTCCATATCGCGGCGTCGTTCAACAACACGATGATCTCGATCACCGATCTGGAAGGGAATCTGATCGCGCAATCGTCAGCAGGCGCGCGTGGTTTTCGCGGGTCGCGCAAAGGCACTCCATTCGCGGCGCAGCAGGCGGCTTATGAAGCCGCGAAGAAGGCCCACGAAGCGGGAATGCACCAGTGCGAAGTGAGAGTGAAAGGCCCGGGCGGCGGTCGTGAGTCGGCGATTCGTGCGATCGCGAATGCCGGCATCCGCGTCATCACGATTCGTGACACGACGCCGATTCCGCACAACGGCTGCCGGCCACCGAAGCGGCGAAGAGTCTAGACATTGTCGATTGCCGATTTTCAATTGCCAATTGCTCCACCCGATCTCGGAACGCGTCTAAATCCAAAATCGGCAATTGGAAATCGGCAATCGGCAATCGAATAATTGGCAATCGGAAATTGGCAATAACAAAACCCAAAGGATGAAGGGTCAGCCACTCCGAAAGAGTGCGACCTGTAAACTTTTCCGTCTAACTACAGACGTTTAGACTGGAGGCAAATAGTTGGCTAGGTATAGAGAAGCAGTGTGTCGCCTTTGTCGACGCGAAGGCGCAAAGCTCTTTTTGAAGGGCGATCGTTGTTACAAACCCGCGTGCCCCATCGAGAAGCGTGGCACGCAGCCGCCCGGACAGCACGGTAACTCGCTGCGCCGCGGCAAAGCGCTCGTTGGTTACGGCCAGCAGTTGCGCGAGAAGCAGAAGGTCAAACGCATCTACTTCATTCTCGAAGGACAGTTTCGCAACTACTTCGAGCGTGCTGCCCGCATGAAGGGCATCACCGGCGAGAACCTTCTGTTCCTCCTGGAACGGCGATTGGATAACGCGGTCTATCGCGCCGGATTCTCCACCTCACGCCGCCAGGCGCGACAACTGGTGAATCACGGCCACATCATGGTCAACGACCGCAAGGTGGATATCCCCTCTTTTCAGGTAAAGCCCGGCGACGTCATCAGCGTGAAAGATGCGAGCAGGAAAAACGTTCACATCGAGGGCGCCTGGCAAACCGCGTCCGGCCGTGGACGTCCATCGTGGATCTCGGCCGACGGCGATATGTCAGCACGCATCAGCGGAACTCCCGTGCGTGACGACATCGATCGGATGATCAACGAACAGCTCATCGTTGAGCTTTATAGCAAGTAATTAACCGTGGCGGACCCCGGGCGCGCGATGCAGCCCCCGGGTTCG